>JBAVOD010000026.1:0-7227 GCA_049691735.1 Bacteroidales bacterium | reverse complement strand
GGGCAGACCGGGCCGCAGATTGAAATCCGCAATTGAAGGGGGGAAAACAGATAGTCTCACTGCTGATTTAAGCTTCAGGAATGAAGAGGATTACAGGTACCTCGTTGAAAATGCTAACAGCATTATCATGAAAGCAGATAATGAGGGGTACATCACGTTCATGAACAGTTACGGGCTTAAGTTTTTCGGATATTCTGAAGAAGAAATTATCGGACGGCATGTTATCGGAACGACAATCCCCCTGACCGACAGCTCTGGCCGCGACCTTATCGGATTTGCAAAAGCTATAATCGGGAACCCCGAAGGCTTTCTTGTAAATGAACATGAAAACATGCGTAAAGACGGCTCGCTTGTCTGGGTCTCCTGGACAAACAGAGCCATCAGGGATAAAGAAGGTAATCTTATTGGAACACTGGCAATAGGCAACGATATCTCGGCCTTTAAACAAATTGAAAAAGCCTATATTGAGAGTGAGAAGAAATACCGCAGGATAGTAGAGACAACAGCTGAGGGAGTAGTAACATCCAACCAGGTTAACAGGTTCGTCTATGTAAACAGGAAAATGGCCGAAATGCTTGGTTACAGCGTCGATGAAATTCTGGGCAAAACAATAGCTGATTTCATGTTTGACAGTAACGGGGATAAGGAGCAACTGTTGAGAGAAAAATCAAAAACAGGCGACGTCAGTGGTGAGATCAAATTCCGCCGGAGGGACGGATCTGAATTGTGGACCTCTTTTAACGCCTCTCCATTAATTGGAGAACACGGTGAACGGATCGGGAACTTTGCAATGTATACTGATATAACGGACCGGAAGAAATGGGAGGATGACCTATACAGAAGTGAAGAGAGGTTCAGGATAGCATTCGAGGATGGGGCCATACCTATGGTGCTTACTTCATTGGGCGGGGAATTCATAAAAGTAAATCACGCGTTCTGCGATTTAACAGGTTACTCTGAAAAAGAGCTGATCGGCATGAATTTCAACAAGATGACTCATCCCGATGACCTGAAAGCCAATATTGATGGGTTTAAACAGGTGCTGGACGGTAAAAGGAAATCATTCCGTATGGAAAAACGATACTTACGGAAGAACGGGGAGGTCGTCTGGGCAGACATGAGTACTGCCCCGGTCAGGGATAAAAACGGAGATCCGCAATATATGGTTACGCATGTCCAGGACATAAATGAAAGGAAGCAGGCAGAAAATGAACTTGAAAACTCCCACGAAAAACTGGAGATTGCCCTGGAAAGCGGTCATATCGGCATATGGGACCTCAATCTTAAAACAAGTGAAATGACCTTCGACAAAAGGATGGGCATGATAATCAATCTTGCACCCGGGACATACAGCTTAAACGATCCGGTATTGAAAAACATGATCCACGAAGATGACCTGGTCCATGTTAAGGAAGCTTTGGGGGCATCAACTAAAAATGGCACCCTGTTTGAATCAATTTTCAGGACAAAAGCAGCTGATGCCGGATACAAGTATGTTTCAACAAAAGCGCTTATTAAATATGATAATGCAAGGAATCCTGCCAGCCTTACCGGTGTGTGCTTTGATATAACCTCAATGAAAAAAGGGGCAGAAAAAGATCTGATAAGACTGAATGAGGAACTCATCCGTTCAAACAAGGAACTCGAAAGCTTTGCTTACGTTGCATCGCACGATCTTCAGGAACCACTGAGGATGATATCGAGCTACACACAGATGCTCGAGCTGCGCTACGCTGATAAGCTTGACGAAAATGCCAGGGATTACATAAAATTTGCAGTTGACGGCTCCAAGAGGATGTATGACCTGATTAACGGGATGCTTGAATATTCAAGGATAAATACCAGGGGGCAGCAGTTTTCGAGGGTAAACATGTCGGATGTTTTCGAAAAGGTAGTAAACAACCTCAAGCTCAGCATCAGGGAGCAGAAGGCTGTAGTTACGAAAGGTCCTCTTCCGGTAGTTACAGCCGATGAGATGCAGATGGTCCAGCTTCTTCAGAATCTGATAGAGAACGCTCTTAAGTTCAGCAAGGGAAATCCTAGAATTCACATTTCATCCGGCACAGGGAAGAAGCAATACCAATTTGCAGTAAAGGATGAGGGAATTGGGATCGACCCTCAGTATTTTGACAGGATATTCAAACTATATCAGCAGCTGATGCCGCGGGATAAGTACAAAGGCATTGGTATCGGGCTTCCTATCTGCAAGCGTATCGTAGAACGGCATGGTGGTGAAATATGGGTCGAATCCAAACCTGGCAAGGGATCAACATTCTTATTCACGATCCCGAAACGGTAATGAGAAACCGTTTGATTCCCCAAGCTCAAACATCTTCAGATATTTGCTTCCGAATGACTCCAGTGCGTAGGCAAAGAAAATACCCGACAGGATGTCAATACTGTAGTGGGCGTGCGCCAGGAAAAGTGAAAGGATGACTGCGACAACGCATATAAAGATCATGAATTTATACGTTCTGTCCCTTACCATGAGAAACAGCAGGAAAGCGCTTCCCACATGGCCGGAAGGATAAACGCCCAGTTCGTATTTCGAGAATCCGTTGAATAAAGTATTTGAACCGGTGAACATAGGTGGATTGCCAAGCGGCGTGATCACAATGAATATTCCCCTGATAATTTCAAGTATCCCCATCAAAAGCAGGAAATATGGTATCCTGTTGAACTCCCTTTTTTGGAATATATATACAATAAGAATTATCACCGGGATAGTGCTGAAAAGATCGTAAATCAGAGATACATCATAAAGTGGCAGCTTGTCGAGTATCATGTCCGATAGCTCCGGCAGTATCCTGCCGGCATTGACAAATTGATTCTGCAGATAGGTCTGAGAAATAAAATTAAGTTCAATCCCGGCTATTACAGCAAGCAGACCGATATAAAAGTAGCTGCTTTTGAATACTGAGAAAAGAGGAGCTAATACTCCGGAAACCGTGGAAACCGGCTTGTCTTTTACTTTCTGAATTACACTCATTACAATAAAATAAATACTCCGACAAAAGTCAGGTCAGGTGCGCCTGTCGGCAATACAGGCGTAAATATAGCAATTTCAGTATTATAATACATCTAAAACTTTACAAACTCAAAGTTGATATCCCGGATCGCGAATTTACGCGGGCCGCCTCACCTTCGAAGATTGGATTTTATCCACAGCGAACTCTGATTATTTTGTTTAATCCCATAACTTTCATAATTTCAGGCTTTATTTGCCCCTCATGAACTACATTGACCTGATCATAATCGTATTACTTGTTTTTGGGCTTGCACGCGGATTCATCGATGGATTCATTAAGGAGCTTGCTTCGCTCCTCGCCCTTATACTTGGTATATGGGGCGCTATAAAATTTTCATCCTTTACCGCGGAAAGACTATCCGATTATTTTGATATGACTGGTAAATACGTTGGTATTACTGCATTTCTGATAACATTCATAATCATTGTTATAATCATCCATTTCATTGGCATAGCCATCGACAGGCTTGTCGATACTCTGTCGCTCGGATTCCTGAACAGACTCCTTGGCCTTGCTTTTGGAGTTATTAAGACAGCACTCATCCTGAGCGTTATATTTGTTGTACTGAATGCCATAGATGCCAAACATCATTTCCTTCCGCGCGAGGCAATTCAGCATTCGCGGCTTTACAACCCGATAGCCGATATTGCACCGGCAATATTCCCGATAATCGGCGAGGGCAGCTTTGATAAAAGCTTTGACAGGCTCAAAAAGAAGCCCGAAAGCCAGCCAATTTGAGCTGCTTTGCTATATTTGCAGTTCGGAAAAAACAATACTTATGAATTTTGTTGAAGAACTGAGATGGCGGGGAATGATACATGATATCATGCCCGGAACTGAAGAGCTTCTCAGCAGCGAGGTGACAACAGGTTACATCGGGTTTGACCCCACAGCCGATTCACTTCATATTGGCCATATGGTTCAGGTAATGCTCCTTGCACATTTCCAGAGAGCCGGACATATACCTGTTGCGCTCATCGGCGGTGCCACCGGGATGATCGGTGATCCTTCGGGAAAATCGGAAGAAAGGAATCTGCTTGACGAAGCCACTCTGAGGAAGAATGAGCAAGGCATAAAAAGGCAACTGTCGGCGTTTCTCGATTTCAGCACGGAAAGGAAGAACAGGGCCATCATGGTCAATAATTATGACTGGATGAAGAATTACACCTTTCTGGAATTCATCCGTGAGATCGGGAAACACATAACTGTAAATTACATGATGGCAAAGGACTCGGTAAAGAAGAGACTGGGATCTGAGTCAAAAGAGGGAATGTCATTTACAGAATTCTCCTACCAGCTGGTCCAGGGAACCGACTTCCTTCACCTGTATAACGACCTGGGCTGCAAACTGCAGATGGGAGGATCGGATCAGTGGGGTAACATTGTTACCGGCACCGAGCTGATCAGACGCAAGACCGGAGGCGAGGCATTTGCCCTTACCTGCCCGCTGATAACAAAATCGGATGGATCCAAATTCGGCAAGACCGAGGCAGGAAACGTCTGGCTCGATCCTGAAAAAACTTCTCCATATCAATTCTATCAGTTCTGGCTGAACGTTTCCGATGAAGATGCATTAAGGTATATAAAGATTTTCACTCTCCTCGGACATGAGGTGATCGATGAACTCACGGCCTCCCACAATCAGGCCCCTCATGAACGTATCCTTCAGAAACGGCTGGCCGAGGAGGTGACACTTATGGTCCACTCACGCGAGAATTACGAAGCAGCTACTGAGGCTTCGCAGATCCTTTTCGGGAAAGGCACAACCGAGTCGCTGAGGAGAATGAACGAAAACACATTCCTTTCTGTTTTTGAAGGCGTTCCGATGTTCGACGTAAGCAGGAGCATAATTGAAGGGCAGGTGACAGTTACAGAGCTGTGTGCAGGCTACTCGTCGGTTTTCGCATCCAAAGGTGAGCTAAGACGTCTCGTCCAGGGGGGAGGACTCAGTATTAACAAGGTGAAAATTGACAATCCTGATGAATTTATCGGGACAGGTTCGCTGCTCAACAATAAATATTTGCTGATCCAGAAAGGGAAAAAGAACTATTCCCTCATCCGTGCGGTCTGAGAGTCAAATCAGAAAATCGGCGGCAATTATGGAAACATCGTCAAAGAGACCCGGGTTTTCATCGGGGATGCCCAACGCTTTGAGCATTTCACGGATATTCTTCTCAACAGGCTCAATATTAGTGATGTGTCGTACAATCTCTTTTGTAAGTATCTCCTTTCCGTCCTCTCCCTTCAGGTCGGAAAGTCCGTCGGTATAGCAAACAATTTTTGAGTCCGAAGTAATCCTGATGATCTCTTCCTTCACCGGTGGTATCCTGTCTATCATGCCAATCCCCACGCACTGGGAATGCAAATGTCTTATCTGGCCGGTGGAGGTGTCAAAAAGAACTGGCGGATTATGACCCGCGTTTATATATTCAAGTAATCCTTCCTTCAGGTCGTACCGGGCTAAGAAAAATGTGATGAACTTTTCGCCCGATGCGCTGGCAAGCACAAGCGAATTCAGCTTCTGGATTAATGCCGGCAGTTCAATCTCACTTGTCAGCAACGCCCTGAAGCTGGCCTGGAAGTTCGACATGAGAAGGGCTGCCGAAATACCCTTTCCCGATACATCCGCTATGCATAGGGCAGTGCTTGTTTCCGACAGCTTCACGCAGTCGTAGTAATCGCCGCCCACCTCATAATGCGGATAGTAAAATCCATTCACAACAAGATGTTTGTTCCTGGGCATATTGTTGTTATCGGGTATGAGCTTCTGCTGCATCCTGGCCGCCAGCTCAAGCTCCCTTTTTATTGCTTCCTGCCTCAGGCTCTCCCTGAACAGCCTGATATTCTCGATAGCCACCAGGATAATGCTTGAAATGGTCTGTATGAAGTTCAGATGCTTGATAACCGGACTCATTCCTTCACCCTCCTCCTCGATATCACCGATGAGGACAAAAGCAAGGGGAACATAATTATTATATACCGGAATGATTATATCAACACCCTCAATCCCCAGATCCTCGTTCCTGAAAGCAGTCTCTGTGAATTTCATGAGCTGTGATCCGACATCGATCGCATCAGGAAGATCGCTGGGGAACCCGCCGTTAAACAGGCATTCCCATTTAGTTGAATGCTTAAAAATGAGTATTTTGCCAATTCCGAGGTTATTCCTCAATATGGATTCATATTTTGCTAACAGTTCCTGGACAGGCAGATTCGCATTTATCGAAAGGGTAATATCAAGCAGGGCATCCAGCTTGAACTTGGAAATACGCAGTCTGTCAATCGGGGATTTTTTTTCGTTCATCGGATTTCAGGTTTTGGCTCTCTCCATATACGCCCTGTTGGCAGTATCAATTTTTATTTTGTCGCCGGTGCTGATGAACAGAGGGACCATTATTGTAGCCCCAGTTTCGATCTTTGCAGGCTTCAGGGTATTAGTAGCAGTATCTCCTCTCAGCCCCGGCTCGGTGTAAATCACCTCCATAACCACAAATTGCGGAAGAGCGACCGAAAGAATAGTTTCAGTGTCGGCATGCACAACCACCTCAACATTCTGTCCTTCCTTGAGGAACTCGTGACTCTCGATCAGCTCCTCCTGGACATGTATCTGCTCGAAATTCTCGAGATGCATGAAATAATAGCCCATGTCGTCCTTGTAGAGATATTGATAGGGTCTTCTTTCGACCCTTGCAATATTGATCTTGGTCCCTGATGAAAATGTATTGTCGATAACTCTCCCGGTCTTGAGGTTCTTGAGCTTTGTCCTTACGAAGGCCGGACCTTTTCCCGGTTTAACATGCTGAAACTGCACTATGGTATATAGGTCGTCATTGAACTCAATTACCAGGCCATTCCTGAAATCTGCCGTGTTTGCCATAAAATCTCCCTCGTCTTTTAAATTTAGAATTATTTTCTGATCAGTTCATCTTTTCCTTATTTCCAGCGGGTACTTCAATCCCTCATAGCCGGTTATTTCTGCAACAAAGGCTCCGACAAGGAGGTCAAACCTGACTTTTACCGGCAGAAAATTGCTGTCGGCAGAAAACCAGAATGACACATCCTCCTCTGTCTTGAAAAGCCTTCCCTTTTCCGTAACCGGATTAAACCTCAGGCATTTTATCCTGCCCACCTTGGTTCTTATTTCATCGACCCCCTTATACCTCAGTCTGATGGGAAATAATTCATCGGTGAACCATGT
>JBAVOD010000025.1:0-7402 GCA_049691735.1 Bacteroidales bacterium | reverse complement strand
GAGGCAAAACCGGTAAGATATTATTAAGCGTTTTCCGCATGGTTGCTATATTCGCAATAGGATGGTTCCTGTCAAACCTGGTAAAAAAGCAAGCGAACAAGGGCCTTATCATATCGGTTAGTGCAATACTTGCAGGTGCCATCGGGAACATGATCGACTGTGCATTTTACGGGATGATCTTCAGCGAAAGTTACAACCAGGCTGCCATACTCTTCCCTCCGGGAGGCGGCTACTCGTCCTTCCTTCTGGGCAGGGTGGTCGATATGTTTTATTTCCCGATTATTAATACCCATTGGCCTGACTGGTCACCTTTCAGGCCCGGCCAGTCGCTCGTTTTCTTCAGACCTGTTTTTAATATTGCCGATTCAGCTATCACATGCGGAGTACTGGCTATCGTACTTTTCCAGAAGAAAATGTTCAGGGATCTCAATTAGGAAGGTTACGGGGTACATTAAGCATGCTGATGGCAAACAGAGTAAGCCACCGGGCTTTATGATGCAGAGCTATCCGTCTGATCGTGCTCATCACATCATTTGCAGCATTCCCCTACACAGTCAAGCAGCAGGGTTAACTTATCATTCCTGAGGAAATAGTAAGTGTTCTTTCCTTCCCTCCTTGATCCCAGGACACCTTTGTCCTTAAGGATGCCCAGATGGTGTGATGCAGCCGCCTGTTCAATGCCGATCTCTCTATGGATCTGGGTGACAGTTTTGTTGCCGCCCTGCCCCAGACAGCTCACTATGGAGATCCTTACAGGATGGGCAAGAGCTTTAAGCATCACCGATGCTTTCCCGAGACTTTCCGGTTCAAGATTATTAATTGCCATCTCATCAGAGTAACAATCACCAAAGATATTATATTTTTTCAGGCCGGATTTCTGCCCGAGTCTTCGCTGTATCTAAAACATTTTAAATTATAATGCGTTAACTTGATTTTACTATATTTGGCGAAATAACCTTTCATGTCAGATCTCGATAAAATAAGAAGACCTGTTCGGGAAGAAATGGATAAGTTTGAATCTTATTTCAACAGGACACTTCACAGCGAGATCCCGCTTCTTAAAATAATTGTAAACTACATATTCAGGCGCAAGGGGAAGCAGATGCGGCCTTTGCTCGTGTTCCTCACTGCAGGCCTGAACGGTGAGATAGGCGAACCAACATATGTTGCCGCGACCTTCGTCGAGCTTCTCCACACGGCTTCACTTGTACATGATGATGTGGTTGATGATGCCACTGAAAGGAGAGGCGCCCTGTCAATAAACGCCCTGTGGAATTCAAAGATCGCAGTGCTTGTGGGAGACTATATGCTTGCACGCGGATTGCTTATCAGCATTGAAAAGAACCGCACGGATATGCTTGAAATCGTTTCGGCCGCCGTTAAGCAGATGAGTGAGGGAGAACTCCTTCAGATACAGAAGGCAAGGAAGCTCAACATTACCGAGGATGATTACTTCAGGATAATAAAATGCAAAACGGCTGCGCTGATCTCAGCCTGCACTGCCTGCGGGGCAAGGTCGGTTACCGATAATCCCGAAACTATCAGGATGATGAAGGAATTCGGTGAAAATATCGGTGTTGCCTTCCAGATACGTGACGACATCCTCGATTACGACAGTAATGGGCTCACCGGGAAAAAAGCCGGGAACGATATCAAGGAGAAAAAAATCACCCTGCCGCTTATCCATGCGCTCGAACAGTCGAATCTGTCGACAAAACGCCATGTCCTGAAGATCGTGGGAAATAAAAACAAATCAAAAGAAGAGATAACCGAGATCATCAGCTTTGTACAGGAGCAGGGAGGCTTGCAATATGCCGGCAACAGGATGAATGAATACAGGGATAAGGCTCTGCAGATCCTCGAAAATTATCCTGTTTCGGATGTAAGGGCATCTCTCAGTGAATTTGTCAACTACACTACAACCCGCGAAAAATAGCAGACATATTCCATAATCCTTTAATTTGCAGCCTCAAGTCGCACTTTTGCCGCCCTGTCCACATCCTTCAGATAAAACCTCGAACCCAGGTAAAACAATATTGCCCCGACAACAAGAACAAACGGAAGGATTGACATTGCGGCAGCGATCCCCGAGAGATCCGATATCCTCCCAAGGACAATTGGCGCCGTAAATGAGCCGATCAGATTCTGAACGGCAACCGCGATTGCATATGAAGTAGCCCTCAGTCCGGGATGGATAACATCCTGCGTAACGGCTGTTGCCCCTGAGATGAAGGTCATAATAAATATCCCGAAAATGAACAGTACGATCAGTTGTGCAGTTCCGCCCAGAAGCAATGCCACTAACAACAGAACTGCCGAGATCAGGGTGGACACTGACGGAAACAGAAGCCTTGCTTTCTTCTGTGTCTTCCTCCACCGGTCAATAAGCACTCCCCCCAGGGGAGCCCCGATCAGGGCAAGCAGCATTACAGCGCCGGCAAGGGTACCTGCTGTTTTTGGCTCAATTCCGCGCACTTCCTCAAAATAAGTCGGAAGCCAGACTATCATAGCAGTAGTCACAAAGACCACAGCCGCTATCCCGAAATATGTGAAAATCAGCGAGGGTTTGGACAGGAATTCCTGAACTATGTCCTTCCCCTTCATCTTTACCTTGTTGTTCATTTTGTCCAAAACCGAAAGATCAACTGTTTTGTAATCCTTCACAAAAAGGAAAAGTATTGCAATGATTAATCCCGGCAACGCCACAAGGCCAAAAGCATGCTTCCAGCCAAGCGATTGAGCTATAATACCTCCCATTGTAACTCCGAGTGCAGATCCCAGGGGTATTGAGGCATTCCAGAAACCGAGCATCCTCGACCGCTTTTCGAAAGGATAGATGCCTGATATCAGGGCGCTTCCTCCGGGTGCGTACCCGGCTTCTCCAAAACCTATAAAGATACGCGCCATGAAGAGCTGGACATAATTCCCCGAGAGTGCACAAACTGCAGTTGCCAGGCTCCATACGATTGCCATTAACCCAATTGTCTTGGTCCTGCTCCACCGGTCCACCAGAAGTGAAACCGGGAATGTCAGTATCCCGATTGCAAGATAGATCACTGATACCAGCCAGCCATTCTGGGTATCTGTTGTACCCCAGTCGTGCCTGATAAATGTGAACATTGAATTGACCACCATCCTGTCGGCGTAATCAAATACGTAAAGGAGGAAAAGGAGGGTGAAAATGTAACCTGAATACTTTCGTGTGAAAAGATATCCTTCGCGGTTTGCGGTGTTTTTCATAGTGAATTCCTCAGGATTAGCTTAGTACCAAGTAAATAAAAATTATATTTGCTTGTCCTATTTGAAGTAATTTTAAGTGTTTATACTTATCACAGGCAGTCATTTCAATTCCGCTTATGAGAAACCTAAATAAAGAGAATCATGGTGAAACTAAAACAAATTGAGGAATTCCTGGGATCGGAACCTATAGCTTTAGCGGGAGTTTCGCGTAATCCGAAGAAATTCGGATCGATCGCATTCACTGAACTTAAGAAAAAGGGAATGACCCTTATTCCCGTCAATCCGAACATGGGTGAGATCGCCGGATCGCATGTATATCCCGGCATAGGCAGCCTTCCCGAAGACGTTAAGGGACTGATCATTGCAACCGGAAAGGACAAGACGGCAGGGATCGTCAGGGAAGCCATCGGAAAAGGTATAAAGCAGATCTGGATTCAGCAGATGGCCGAATCGAAAGAAGCCCTGGATGTGCTCAGGGGATCGGAAGTCAATTATATTACAGGTGAATGCATACTTATGTACTATAAACCCGATAGCGTGCACAAATTCCACGGACTGCTAAAGAAGCTTTTCAGGAGATACCCGAAATAGGCCGAAATTATTCACCCGTAACCACCACTCATTTTCTGCAATTTTACTACGAAACTGCATGAAACAGCAAATCAATTGTTTATGTACGAAGAAGAAAATGCCTTCAAGGTTGAGTTCACTGTAAGGGATTATGAATGCGATATCCAGGGAGTTGTCAATAATGCAAACTATCAGCATTATCTCGAACACGCAAGGCACGAATTCCTGATATCCAGGGGTATAAGTTTTTCGCAGCTTCACACGGAGGGCATTGACCTCGTTGTGACCCGGGTTGAAATAAACTACAAGTATCCCCTGAGGAGCCGCGACAGGTTTGTTGTCACAATCAGATTAAGGAGGGAAGGGAACATCAGGCTTGTTTTCTGCCAGGAAATATTCAGGCTTCCTGATAACAGGCTGATCGCAGAGGCTGAAGTCACAGGAGTGGCAACAAAAGACGGGAAGCCGTTAAGAAAAGCTGCAATAATCACAAAGCTGGGATTTGATAAATAAACCTCTTAAATCAAAGAAAATGAATACAAAAGTTTCTGGATTCAGGACATTGGGCCTGCTGTTTCTGTTAACTGCATTCATGCATGTCCAGGCATTTGCGCAGAACATTGAAGGCGACTGGTACGGGAAGGTTGAAATTGAGGGCATTACACTTCGCATCACTGTGCATGTCAGTGCATCGGGCGAGAGTTACACATCCACATGGGACAGTCCCGATCAGAATGCCTTCGGGATACCTGCAACAACCACTTCATTCAAATTCCCCGAATTTGCATTCAGTTACGATCCGGCAAACCTGAAATATTCCGGCGAGGTGAACGCCGGCTATACCGGAATTTACGGTTTCATGGTGCAGAACGGACGAAGGATGGAACTGAATTTCGGCAGGACGGTAATTGCTCCGGCACAAAACAGTCCGTCGGCGATAAAACAGAAATACGACAAAAAGGAAGTTTATATCACGATGCGCGATGGCATCAGGCTCTTCACGTCCATCTATACTCCGAAGGATACATCTGTTCCACATCCGATGCTACTTAACCGGACTCCTTACGATATTGAGCCTCAGGGGCCTGAGAATTTCAATTTCTTCATCCAGGTCTACGACAGGTATATTAAGGACGATTACATAATGGTCTTCCAGGATGTCAGGGGGAAATATATGAGCGAGGGGACATTCGAGGATATCCGTCCCGTAATACCGGTAAAGAAGAGTAACAACAACACCGATGAGACCACCGACACCTGGGATACTGTCGACTGGCTTGTCAAAAATGTCAGTAACAACAACGGGAGGGTCGGCATATTCGGCATTTCCTATCCGGGCTTCTACTCTACCATGGGACTTATTAACGCCCATCCGGCGGTGAAGGCTGTTTCACCTCAGGCGCCGGTCACTGCCTGGTTCCTCGGAGATGATTTTCATCATAACGGTGCATTCTTCCTTATGGACTGTTTTTCCTTCTTTTACAGCAACGGCAGGCCTCATCGCGCCCCCACCCGTAAATCCGAGCCACGGTTCATAATGCCGGTAGCCGACAGCTACGAATTCTTTCTCTCTCTGGGTGCCGACAGGAATATTGCACCAAAATACTTTGATGACACAATTAAGTTCTGGAACGAAGCATTTGCACACCCGAATTATGACAGTTTCTGGAAGGCGCGCGATCCCCGGCAGTTCCTGAAGAACGTCACACCGGCAGTCATGACTGTCGGTGGCTGGTTTGACGCCGAGGATCTTTACGGAACTATCCATACATATGAGGCTATCGAAAAACAGAACCCTCCGACTCTCAGAAATTATCTGGTGATGGGTCCCTGGTCGCACGGGCAGTGGGCATTCGGCGAAGGAACCCACCTCGGCAACATCTACTGGGGTCAGGATGCCAACAAGCATTACATTGAGCAGGAGGAGAACTTCTTCAATTATTTCCTTAAAGATCAGGGCACTCTCGATATGCCCGAAGCTACAATTTTCGTGACCGGCACAAACGAATGGAGGAACTTCGAAACATGGCCTCCCACGAACGTGTCGGAGCAGAGCATATATCTACAGGAGGGTGAAAAGGCCTCATTCGACAAGCCGGCCCAAAATGTAAGCTTCGATGAATACGTCACCGATCCGGAACATCCTGTTTCATATATCGACGGTATACATACTGAAAGGACAACCGAATACATGACCGATGATCAGAGATTCGCCTTACGCCGCCCCGACGTTATGGGATACCAGACCGGCATTCTTGATCGGGACATGACACTTACCGGCCCAGTCATCGCTGATCTCTTTGTTTCGACTACCGGGACCGATGCTGACTACATTGTAAAGCTGATTGATGTTTTCCCCGACGATGCAAAGGCTCCTGATTCACTTGATGTCAAAGTGCCATGGAGCGGGTACCAGATGCTCGTACGGGCAGAAGTTTTCAGAGGAAAGTTCAGGAACAGCTTTGAAAAGCCTGAGCCCTTCAAGCCCGGAGTTATAACAGAAGTTAAATACACAATGCCCGATGTGGCCCATACTTTCAGGAAAGGCCATCGCATAATGATACAGGTTCAGAATTCGTGGTTCCCGCTGGTTGACAGGAATCCGCAGAAATTTGTTGACATCTATACCTGCTCTGATGCTGATTTTCAGAAAGCTACCCAGCGTATTTACCACGACAGCGCGCATCCTTCACATTTAGTTGTTAATGTTCTTAAATAAAATCCTTTATCTTTAGCCTTTCAAGAATCATTTAAGATCCAAATAAACTAATAGTTCAACCTAGATTCATATCAATATGGGAAGAAATAAATTGACCCGGCGTCAGTTCGTGGCCACAGTAACAGCCGGTGCCGGTGCTCTTATCGCCGTTAATACAGCCGGCATTGTACCCCGATACAATAAGCCGGTGGCCACCGATCCTTTTCAGACAATTACTCTTGGCCGGACCGGGATAAAGACAACACTGCTCGGAATGGGGACAGGCTATAACGGATACAACCGGACTTCCAGCATTACAAGGGCAGGAGTGGCGGAATCTCTCATCAGAACAGCATATGAAAAGGGAATACGCTATTTTGACTGCGCCGACAGCTATGGGACACATCCATATGTTGGAGCCGCATTAAAAGGCATACCTAGGGAAAATTACACTCTGGGAACAAAAATGTGGATTACCGAAGGTGGCGTCCCCAATGGTGAGAAAGGCTATCCCGATGTCGTGGCGGACCGCTTCAGGAAAGAACTCAATACCGACTATATTGATCTGATCCAGCTACACTGCATGACTGACGGGAAATGGACTGATACCCAAAAGAAATATATGGACGGTCTCGAAACCCTTAAGGCAAAGAACATTATAAGGGCTCATGGCGTTTCGGTACATACATATGAAGCGCTTGAAGCAGCAGCAGCATCGCCATGGGTCGATGTGATCCATGTAAGGATCAACCCTTTCGGGGAGAACATGGATAAGAAAGATCCTTCGCTGATTACACCGATCATCGCTAAAATGCATGAAGCCGGCAAAGGGATCATAGGCATGAAGCTCATCGGAGGAGGCAGGCTGCGCAACGATCCGGCAAAGATCGCTAC
>JBAVOD010000024.1:0-2035 GCA_049691735.1 Bacteroidales bacterium | reverse complement strand
GAAGAAACCCTGCATTGGTGGAATGATACCGTTAACATCGGACGGGCTCCCGGCACCGGCAACATATGAACACTGAACGTTATTCCTGGTGAAATAAAGGCTTTTGCTGGTGTTTGCCGGATAATTATTATTAATTATGTAATCCCAGTCCAGACCTGAAGAGAAGGGATTCCCCAGCAGGTTAAATCCATGTATCGACGGAGTACCGCTGTATCCGAGGGGCACATATACATCTGAAGTATTGAGGATTCCGTCGAAGGTTATAGTATTATCAGTTACATCGTAGAAATCATATCCAATTCCGGGCATGAAAGTTGAGAATGTGGTATCCGTCATAAAGCCCGTAGAATAATTATAACCATCAAAAGCTAACCAGCCCTCCCCAAGTCCTCCGGCAGGGCGGCTTTCGATCCATTGCGCTAGGTCAAGTGTTATGCCGGGTGCAAAAAAGTCTGTTGATAAAGTAGCAACAGGACTTGATATATAGTGCCATTTGAAATTGTTATTCAGCTCTTCACCACCACCGGTAAGGTATATCTGTATCTCTTCGGTCCCGCCTGCTCCCCTTGTATAGCTGCCAAGTATAAGGGATGCAAATCCGTCTGCTAAGGAATTTAATTTTAGTTTTCCGTTGTTTGTCAGCGAGTTTAGGGTGAGTCGGCTTCCCGGTTCCATTGTCAGGCTACGGCTGGTTTCGATGGTAAAATCAACCGTGGAAGATCCCGTTGGGTAATTTGTTGCTCCGGTCGGGATTATCACATTGCTGCCTGAGGCAGGTACGCCGCCGTTCCAGTTGGCGGTTGTCATCCAGTCGGTAGAGGATGCTGTAATCTTCCAGTCACTGATTATGGATTCATAAGCGCCAATATCTGTAGTGCGCACCCGGCTGTTCCCGATGTAATCGAGCGGAGGTATCGTTACTCCGGTATAGGTATCGGTGCCCGCATCCACACAGGGCGAGATATTTTTTATTGACCAGTCGGAACCGTCGGTGGCGGTAAAATTTGGGCCGGCAGGATCAGAATTTGATGAGTTGAGCACAATACAATGTACGGAACCGGTTGGAACACTACCCTGGATAGCTGAATAAACTATTGTGCTTGCTGCGGTGCCCAACAGGTACAGCTGATTTCCTGATCCCCACAGGATAGTATTAATAACCCTTGCATTTCCCGACGAATATAGCTCAATACCAGCGCCGAGAGGCCTTGTCGTCGTATTATTGACAAAAGTACAGTTCACTACTTTTACAGAAGTATATGATTGTGCACAAAGTCCTCCTCCCGAGTAACTATTGGTTATTGTTTCTTTGCAGGCATTTGACTCAACCAGACAATTTTCCACAATAGAGCCGGAATAGTCCCAGAAATACAAACCTCCGCCCGCGCGTGCAGATTCATTATTCCGGATATGGCAATTCATGATGTTCGGTGAAGAGTTTTTGTTCACAAAAATTGCCCCGCCCCATTTGGCTTTGTTGTATTGGAGCAGGCAATTTGATATAGTCAGGTTGCTGAATGCAGCATGAATGGCACCGCCATACATAAACGGATTATCAACACTCCCGACGTTTCTTACGTCACCGTATTCAATAATGCAATAATCAATTAAAGAATGTCCTGCACTTCCCATTGATTGAAAAGAGATATGTCCCCAGTTGCTTTCATCAGCTGCTTTCGTGAAAGTTATCGTATCAGCAGAGGTCCCCGAAGCAGTTAAAATTCCTGTGCCGGTAATTATCAGGTCGGTCGTTGGCTGGGTAAAAATTAATGTAATGCCGGGATCGATAGTCAGGTGGCCGTCAGTGCCGACTGTGAGGTCGTTCTCTGTGGAAGTACCGATATAGATTATCGTACCGGCACTATAAGTCCAGTGTACAGCTGTGGATATCACGCCACGAAAAGGATTTCCCGCTGATCCGTCTCCCACTTGTGCATTAACTAAAAAAGAAAGGGTAATAAAACTAAGGAGGATAACAATCTTTTTCATAATGGCAGGTTTAGCAGGGCAAACTATAATTTAAAGAAACGACTAT
>JBAVOD010000023.1:0-12467 GCA_049691735.1 Bacteroidales bacterium | reverse complement strand
ATCTTGGGCTCCCCTTTAACACCCAGATAGAAATCGACCCTGAATAAAATTCCCGGAATGATGTGCGTTACCTTATATTCAAAACTGTCAGGATCATCTTTAATATCAACATGAAGTAACCAGTATGTATTTGCCCTCTTGGGTTGTTTCTGAAAAATTGAATATATCACTTTGGATTCAACCTGGTCGGGCCTGTTTGCTTTTATAATATAGACAAGATTGGTTGCTGTCTTTGGAACTGAATCATCTTTTGAAAGTTCTTTGAACATTTCAAGGTATCTGTCAAGTTTGTCAAAAGTTACATATTTGTTTTTTAACTTCCTGCCGAAATACCAGCCGTACATAATCAGGAAGAACACACCGGCCATAAGCAAGGTAACCCAGCCGCCATATTTGAATTTGTGAAGATTTGCTATCAGGAAACTTCCTTCTATTGTAAGAAAGACAATCAGTAACAGCATTATGAGTCCAATGGATACTCCTCTTTGATAAAAATAATATGACAGGAGTAACGTGGTCATAATCATTGTTAATGTAATAGACAGACCATATGCGGCTTCCATATTTGACGAAGCTTTGAAAAAGATGACAACGAAACTGCAGGCGATCCACAGGAACCAGTTGACATCCGGGACATAAACCTGTCCTTTCAAAAAAGTTGGATTATGTACTATTACCTTGGGCCATAAGTTAAGTGATACTGCCTCACTTATCAACGTAAAGGACCCGCTGATAAGCGCCTGACTTGCTATAATTGCTGCAGCTGTTGAAATAATAATTCCGGGGATCAGGAACCATTCAGGCATTATACCGAAAAACGGATTGATACCGTTTGGAAGACCACCTTTGCTTAATATCCAGGAGCACTGTCCGAAATAGTTGAGTAAAAGAGCGACTTTTACAAAAATCCATGATACCCTTATGTTTTTCAGGCCACAATGGCCAAGGTCCGAATAAAGAGCTTCTGCTCCGGTAGTCGCAAGAAAAACAGCACCCAGTAAAATAAACCCTCCCGGGTACCTGCTCAGAAAAAGCATTGCATAATAAGGATTTAATGCCTTCAAAACTCCGGGATGCTGGATAAGGTGTGTAAAACCCAGGACTCCGAGCATTGAGAACCAGATCACCATAACCGGCCCGAAAGAAGCTCCAACCACATTGGTTCCGTACCGTTGCATAAAAAAGAGGACGGCAAATATTAAAAGGACTATTGTAATTACAGGTATTCCCGGACTTAACAACTTCAATCCTTCAATGGAAGATGTAACTGTAATTGCCGGGGTTATTACCCCGTCAGCCAAAAGGGCACTGGCACCAATCATTGTGAGTATTGCTGCCCACGAAGATTTTCTTTTCAAAAGGGCAAATAATGCATAAATGCCTCCTTCTCCCTTGTTGTCTGCCCTGAGGGTTATTATAACATATTTTATGGTCGTCTGTAAAGTCAGTGTCCAGAAAATACAGGACATTGAGCCATAGATGAGAAGCTCATTAAATTCAGCGCCTCCCATCACTATTGCCTTCATAACATAAAGAGGACTAGTCCCAAGGTCGCCAAAAACAATTCCAAGAGTAATTATGACCCCTGCCAGAGAGAGTCTTTTTATATCCAGATGCTTAGTTGGTTTTTCCATATTTCTCTCCCAAAAGGTCGAAGGGGAAATCGGCAAAAATTAATAACATTCCCTTATCCATGTTCAATAGGTGATTCTGCAAGTAGTTTTCAATCAAATGATATTGGATATTTTCTTTAATGATATTAAATAGCCAACAGGTACTATTGAATCTGAGTCCTTACTATATTTTGTGATCAGATTCATTTCACTGGTATATTCGGTTCTTATTCCTTTAGTTGTTAAGGTAATTGTATTTGTCTGTACGCCGGCATCCTGAATCAGACTTCTTAACATGAACCCTAATAATTCATTTTTTTGTGCAACCTCAGAAGCTCTTTTATTAATGATGTTAACATGCTCCAGGCCAAGTAGTTTTTCTGCCATATTACTAACCGTTATAATGTTCTGATTAATATCCAGCAAAATCATGGGTTCGTCAATCCTTCTTATCGCAGACTCAGCAAGCTCTTTCCTTTCGAGAAGAATTTCGGTGTCAGATTTATAAAACTTTTCCAGAGTGACGACTATTTCATTAAATGCTTTTGATATATCGCCAAATTCATCATTCGAATTAAACGGCAGTCGCACATCGAAGTTTTTGTTTGCGACTTCAGTAACACTTTGCGTGAGAATTTCGAAGGGACCTGCAATATATTTTGGTAGTCCGAAGATAAATGTGAAGAAGACCAGGATAAAGATTGAAGCAACAACTGAAAGTACAATATATGAATGTTGGGCAGTATCATTTGCAATCTTATTTTTTCTGACAATAGCACTCATATTTGAATCGGAGATGGCAAATAATGCCAGTTTGATTTGGTTTACAGTTGGTAAAATATTGGTATAATAGTACCCTGATCTGTCCTTTACTGATTTCCATAAAGGATCTGAGATCAATGATTTGAATTTTTCAAAATTTTCGCGCACTGACTGCGCAAGCTCCCTTTCCCCTATTTCTGTTATATTATTCTCCTCATTTACCAGGTTCTGTTCAAAATTGCTAAGAAGTTGCTCTGATTCCTTTTCATCAGGAACAAAATGGGGATTAAATATTGAAGATGAATTGAAGTCATTTATCTTGTCTATCGATTGAAGCATCTTTTCGGAATAGCCAATCGATATATTATTATTCTTGGTTATCAGATTGTTCTGCTGAGAGATCTTAGAAATAAAATAAAGACTAAGTATACTTACAGTTAGAAATTCGGCAAACAAAAATGCGATTGCCAGAGCCAGTTTTGTTTTGATTTTCATATCATCATTTTTTAATTAAACTGATTAACCTGTAACGAACCATGAGCTACCGATAGTCAATTATTCATCACGTTTGTTCAATTTGTCCATCTCAGAAATCCTTACCGGTAATTTAACTGTGACCAAAGCACCGCCATTCTTCCTGTTTTCTGCAAACACCATCCCGCCATGTGCTTCCACGTAACCTTTTACAATTGATAAGCCTAATCCGGTGCCTCCTGCTTTTGCATCTTTACCCCGGTAAAATTTATTAAAGACCGAATCTAATTCAGATGCCGGAAATCCCTTTCCCCTGTCCATCACCTGGATAGTAAGTGCGCCCTGATCGAAAAAAAACTTAAGCCTTATATTGGTCCCTGCCATGGAGTTTTGCGTTGCATTAAGAACAAGATTGTTCAAAACCTGCTCAATAAGTCCGAAATCAATAAACACCAATGGCATGTCAGATGGAATAACAGTTGATAATTTAAAAGGCAATAATTCCTGTTTGAGGTTATCTGCTATTCTATTTGCCAGGTCATTTACATCACACCAGTCTAAATGTGGCGTTATTTGTCCTGATTCAAGACGGGACATGTTCAATAAATTTTCGATAAGACGATTCAACCTTATTGAGGCTGTATTGATCTCAGCATAAAGCTTTCTCTGGGTTTCATCGGATTTGGTGTCAATGAGTAAAATATCTGTTGCTCCCATTATTGTTGCAACCGGAATGCGCAGTTCGTGAGAAATTGAATTAAAAAGTGTTTTGTAGAGTTTATCGGATTCATTCAGAATATATGATTTTCTGGCAGCATTCCTCAAAAACTCACGCTCATATTTGCCCGAAATTTGTGAGAGACATGCTTCCCAGAATTGTTCTTCACCCTGTGTAAACTGATTGGGATGTTTAACGGCAATGACCCCTGTGCTGTCTTTGTTTCCTGTTAAAGGATAAAATGTGTAATCGGTTGAAGGCAACGTATCAGTGTGTTTTCCTGCTTTAGCCGAATGTTTATAAGCCCAGGCTGCAATGCTTAATTCGTTTTCTGAAAGTTTTATCTCAGTGTCATTCTGCACCTGATCATTAAGCTGATCAAAGTCGTTCTTAAGAAAAATTGCGCAATCTAATTTGAAATATTTCTGAATATACCTGACTGCAGTTTTTGATACTTCATCAATTCCTGATACCATAGTCAGTTCGCGGGTCAGCTGATAAAGAGCATACGTACGTTCTTCCCGGATCCTGGTTTTTTTCTCCTGGCGGCGAACCCTCGATGTTAATATTCCATTGAGCAGTGCAATGAAAAAAAACATAATTAGCATCAGTGCATCTACTGGTAGCTCGATATGCAATGTAAATGGCGGAGGAATAAAGAAAAAGTCCCAGAAAAGAGCACTCAGGGTAGCCGCGAGCAAAATGGGACCGGTGCCGTAAAAAAGAGCAAGAATTGAAACCAGAAACAGGAGGACAAATGAAACAACCTGATAACCAACAAGGTTTCTCACAAAATACAAAACAACCGTGGACAAAATAACAAGTAATGAAGTTATCAGATATTGATTGATGTCGGATGTAAACGGAGGAAGTGAAACCCTGTCACGAAAGCGGTCCTTTGCCTTACTGTCGCCTCCAAGAATGTAAACGTCAATGTTCCCGCTATATCGCATCAACCTGTTTACAAAGTTGCTAAGCCGGAGCAAAGAAAGCAGGTTGCGTGCCCTTGGTTTCCCTACAATAATATGAGTGACGTTTTCTTTTTGCGCAAAATCAACAATTGCTTTTACAATATCATTATTGGCAATGATCCTGAATTGAATCCCCAGATGCTTTGCAATGTTTATATTTTTATCAAGTCGTTCCCCTTCTTTCGGCGAGAGTTTACGTGGTGTCTCAACGTAAATAGCCTGAATGTTTGCACTCATGGAGTAAGAAAGAGTTTTAGCCCAGCGCAGTAATTTGGCTGAATATGGGCTGGGTCCTACTGCAACTAAAAGATGCAGACCCGATTTCCAGGGACCGCGGATACGCTCTTGCTGCAGGTAATCATGCAGTTGCTTGTCTACCCTGTCAGCAACTATACGCAATGCCATTTCCCGCAAGGCGTTTAAATTGCCTATCCTGAAAAAGTTTTTTATGGCTTCTCTGGACCTTTCAGGAGTATAAACTTTACCGTCTGAAAGTCGCTGAAGCAATTCCTCAGGTGTCAGATCAACAAGTTCAACTTCATCAGCATTTTCAAAAATCTCATCGGGCACAGTTTCCCTGACAATAATTCCGGTTATTTGCGCCACTGTTTCAGAACGGCTTTCGAGGTGCTGAACGTTTAATGTGGTATAAACGCTGATTCCGCTTTCGAGAATTTCCTGAACGTCCTGAAATCTTTTTGCATGGCGGCTACCGGGCGCATTGGTATGTGCAAGTTCGTCTACCAGAACAATTTGTGGTTTCCGTTCCAGAATTGCATCTATATCCATTTCGTTTATTACGGTCGATTTATACTGACAGGGCTTCCGTGGAATTAATTCAATACCTTCAGCCAGTTCATCGGTTTCCTTTCGTTTGTGCGTTTCAACATACCCAATTACAATATCGTTTCCTTTTAATTTCTCAGCCTGAGCTGTTTGAAGCATGGTAAAAGTTTTCCCAACGCCGGCGCACATGCCGAAGAATATTTTCAGCCTGCCCCGTTTGCTTTTTTCTTCCTCTGACTTTAAAGAGGCCAAAAGCTCATCCGGATCAGGGCGTTCATCCTTGAAGTTCATATAATTGAATATTTTGGACGGATTGATAATTTCATTTCAGACAGGTTCTATTCGTTACCTTTAATATTCCCGGCAAGCTTGTCAAGTTCAATGTTTAAGATCAATAAATTTATACGACTTTCTCCAAGAAACAAAAACTGAGGTAATTCCGTCTGATCATGAATGCACTGCAGTAGCCTTTGTTTCTGGCCAGGATCCAAATGCCGTGCTCTGACAATGCGGTCGACCTGCAATAAAGCTGTCCTGGGCGAAATATGTGGGTCAAGGCCGCTTGCTGATGCAAACAGCATTTCTTTTGGTATAGTTACTGTGTCGGCTAATAAATTACCAGTCGCAAATAATTTGCGTCGTTCCTCAACCTGTTTTTTCAACTTGTCGCTTGTTGGGCCGAGGTTGGAGGCTCCTGATGGTATGGGATTGTAGTCAATAGCTGAAGGCCTGGACCAAAAATATATACTGCTGTCAAATTTCTGGCCAATTAACCCGGACCCTATAATTTTGCCATCTTTAATTATCAGACTCCCATTTGCTTTGGCCGGAACAGCAAGTTGTGCCACTCCGGTCATGACAAATGGATAAATAATTCCGGTCAGAACCGTCATGACAAGTAAAAATTTCAATGCTATGATCGTTTGCCTTTTCATAATAATCTCGTTTTCAAACTAATTTGTTTTCATACTCAGATCATGTGAGTGAACACAAGCAGCATATCGATCAGTTTTATTCCAATAAAAGGAACAATTATACCACCTATGCCGTAAATAATTATGTTCAGTGTGAGCAAACGGTTGGCGGAAATTGGTCTGTATTTTACACCTCTGAGGGCAAGAGGGATCAGGGCGATAATTATAAGCGCATTGAATATTACCGCACTTAAAATAGCACTTTCAGGAGTGCTCAGTTTCATAATATTGAGAATGCTTAAAGGAGCTGCTCCCGCAGCTGTAATATACAACGATGTGGCTATGGCAGGAATGATAGCGAAGTATTTGGCAACATCGTTGGCTATACTGAATGTGGTAAGAGCTCCACGGGTCATCAGCAATTGTTTCCCGGTCTCCACTACTTCAATGAGTTTAGTAGGATTACTATCCAGATCGACCATGTTACCTGCCTCGCGGGCGGCTTGTGTTCCGGTATTCATGGCAAGGCCGATATCAGCCTGGGCCAGCGCCGGCGCGTCATTGGTGCCATCGCCGATCATCCCTACCAGGTGACCATTTGCCTGCTCATCACGTATCCGTCGAAGCTTATCTTCGGGCTTTGCTTCAGCGAGAAAATCATCTACTCCGGCCTCAGCAGCTATAGCCGCTGCTGTCAGAGTATTATCTCCGGTAATCATGACTGTTTTTATGCCCATTTTACGTAATTCCGCAAAACGCTGTTTGATACCACCTTTAACGATATCTTTCAGGTGAATCACACCTAATGCTTTTTTATCCACTGCCACGACCAGAGGTGTTGCGCCTTTTCTTGCCAGTTCAGAAACAATATTCTGGACTTTCTGAGGGTAAAAACCATTATTGTTTTGTATGAAAGTGCGCATAGCTTCTGATGAGCCTTTCCGGATCTTTTGAATTACACCGTTATCAGCTTTTAAATCAACGCCGCTCATTCCCGACTGTGCGGTAAAAGGAATAAACGTTGCATTGAGTTGCTGAACTTCCCGGCCGCGAATATTAAATTTCTCCTTGGCAAGAACAACAATTGATCGCCCCTCCGGCGTTTCATCTGCCAGGGAAGCCAGTTGTGCAGCATCTGCAAGCTGTTCTGCAGTAAAGCCTTCTGCAGGTATAAATTCAGTAGCCATTCGGTTCCCTAACGTAATTGTTCCCGTTTTATCGAGCAGCAAAACATCGGTGTCGCCTGCAGCTTCTATGGCCTTGCCACTGGTTGCAATAACATTCTTACGCAATAACCGGTCCATTCCACTGATGCCTATCGCGCTAAGCAATCCTCCAATTGTTGTTGGGATCAGACACACGAGAAGTGCTATCAGGACGGGTAATGTGAGATTATGATTTTCTGATACGCCTGAAGCTTTTAAACTATAACCAAAATATGCAGGCAAAGCTACGACAACCAACAGGAATATAATGGTCAGGCCTGATAAGAGTATGATCAATGCAATTTCGTTAGGCGTTTTCAGGCGTTTTGCGCCTTCAACCAGAGCAATTATACGATCTAAAAATGTATAACCCGGCTCCGATGTAATTTTTATTATGATCTGATCACTGAGTACTTTGGTCCCTCCGGTTACAGCACAGCGATCACCGCCGCTTTCACGGATAACCGGTGCTGATTCGCCTGTAATGGCCGATTCATCAATACTGGCAATCCCTTCAATCACATCACCATCAGCTGGTATCACTTCTCCGGCTGCGCAAGCGACAATATCGCCTTTTTTCAGATCGGTTGCCCACACAATTTCTTCTTTGCCGGAAACCACCTTACGAGCTTTTGTTTTTGTACGGCTTTTACGCAGACTATCTGCCTGGGCTTTCCCCCGGCCTTCAGCAACTGCTTCGGCAAAGTTGGCAAACAATACAGTAAACCAAAGCCAGAGCATGATCTGAAAGTTAAAACCTGAAAAATGGCTGTGGAAAACATCAGCAAATACAACCACGGTCGTCATAGCCGCACCAATCGCGACAATAAAAATAACCGGATTTTTTACCAGAACGCCGGGATTTAGTTTGATGAAAGAATCTTTTAATGCCTGTCTCACAATTTCACCTGAAAACAGGCGGCTCATATTTCGTTTTTGCATATAGCTTCATTTAGGAATTAAAACGTAACGCCCAAATTCATTAAGAAATGTTCAGCGATCGGGCCTAACGCCAGAGGAGGGAAAAATGTCAGACCTCCGACGATAAGAATTACACTTATCAATAACAACCCAAACAACCAGTTATCGGTTCTGAATGTACCGGATGAGGCCGGTGTGATCTTTTTCCTGGCCATATTCCCTGCAATTGCCATCACCGGAACAATTATTCCATAGCGACCTATCAGCATGCCAAATCCAATCATCAGGTTATAAAAAACAGTGTTTGAGTTGAGCCCCCCAAAAGCGCTACCATTATTTCCGGCAGCAGAACTGAATGCATACAATATTTCAGATAATCCATGTGGCCCTGCATTATTCAGACCTGCCAGTCCTGCCGGTACTGAGCAGGCAATAGCTGAAAATAATTTTATGACTATAGCTGGTGCCAGTATTGCAAGAATTGTCATCTTCATCTCATATGCTTCCACTTTCTTCCCAAGGTATTCAGGAGTACGCCCCACCATAAGTCCCGCAATAAAAACGGTAAGTATGATAAATAGGATCATCCCGTATAATCCGGAACCTACCCCTCCAAAAATTATTTCGCCCAGCATTATGTTTAACATAGCCACCAATCCTGACAGGGGAGACAGACTATCATGCATTGCATTTACTGAACCATTCGATGTAGCAGTTGTCGTTACGGACCAGAGGATACTGTTCATAACTCCGAAGCGGGTCTCCTTTCCTTCCATAGAGCCTGAGATATTGAGCACATTGTTATGACCATATTCTGACAGGAGTGATATGGTAAGACCCAGGGCAAAGAGAATAAACATGGTAATAAATATCACCCGTGCCTGGCGCATCGACTGCATATGATGACCAAAGGTGAACACTAAACCTGCCGGAATGATGATGATTGCCAGCATTTCCAGAAAGTTTGAAAATGGAGTTGGATTTTCAAAGGGATGAGCACTGTTTGCTCCGAAGAAACCACCCCCGTTTGTGCCAAGTTGCTTAATCGCAATTTGTGACGCGGCAGGGCCAAGCGGAATGATCTGTTCCGTTCCCTGTAAAGTGGTTGCTTTGACGTAATGCGAAAATGTCTGAACGGCGCCCTGTCCTACCAAAGCGATAGTGAGAATAATCGCAAGCGGTGACAGCACATAAAGTACGCTTCGGGTCATATCAGTCCAAAAATTGCCCAACGCATCTGTTGTCTTTCTGGTCAATCCGCGAATCAGCGCCAATGCAACCGCGATACCCGTCGCAGCGCTGACAAAATTCTGAACAGTCAATCCAAGCATCTGGACCAGATAACTCAGGGTATTTTCACCGCTATAAGACTGCCAGTTTGTGTTTGTGGTGAAACTCATGGCGGTATTAAAAGCCTGATGCCATGAGACGTTGGGCAATTTTTCAGGGTTTAGCGGTAAATAACCCTGAAGCATCTGTAAAAGGAACAAAAACGCAAAGCCAAACAGGTTGAAAATGAGGAGACCATATGTGTAAGTCTTCCAGTTCATTTCCTCGTCGCTTTTGATACCCGATACCCGATAGATCAGCTTTTCAAGCCAACCAAATACAGGTTTCATAATATGCTTTTCGTCCATGAAAACCTTTGCCATATACCTGCCTGACAAAGGCGCAAGGACAGCGAGCAAAACCATGAAAAGAATTAACTGGATCGCCTCATTCATATTTTTTCTGCTTTATCTTTCAAAGAATTTCCATCCCAATCAATTGGTATGAACCCCGGAGCAAGCTCTGGACTCTAAAACGGGCTAACACCGAGCAATTAACCTGGCCTTCCCGTCCGCCGAAGCTTTACGCGAAGGCGGATTAAAATTTTTCAGGTCTCAGAAGTGTGTATATTAAATACCCCATAATCAGGAGGGCAATTATCCCGCCGATAATATAACTTACAGGACCGTTTGAAGTAACCGCATCCGGGTGTACAGGTGCAACAGCAAGCGACATCAGATACATTGAAGGCTTTATCATAATGATTTCCATTTATTAACGAGGGTATCTGTAAAAGCATCCCCCTTTTTGTTGTGCATAAAGGTTGTTCCGGATAATAACATTATTAGAATCAAAATGGCAGTCCTCATCCTCAATTACATATAATATTATATTCAACAAAATTGCAGCATCATTTATAAGGATTTTATAAGAACTATATTTGCCAGTATAAAGATTTTATAAAAAGAATTGGGAACTGACTACAATATATTGATTATTGACGATGAGGTTCAGATCAGGAGGCTTCTAGAGATCACCCTGAACCTTAATGGATACAAGGTGTCTGAAGCTGCCAATGCCAGAGAAGGCATAGCTTCAGCAGCCACACACAATCCTGCACTGATTTTGCTTGACCTGGGTCTGCCAGATGAAGATGGCTTATCAGTCCTTAAAAAGATCAGGGAATGGTATCAGAATCCCATAATTATTCTTTCGGTCAGAAACTCCGAAGAAGACATAATTAAAGCACTCGACACCGGTGCAAATGATTATCTGACAAAACCATTCAGGACAGGTGAATTATTGGCGCGGATAAGGACCGCTTTACGTGTGATACACGATCAGACAGGCTCAGGTTCGATGCTGTTTTTCGGTTCTTTGAGCATTGATCTTGCGGGTCATACTGTCAGGAAAGATAATAACCTTGTAAAATTAACATCTACCGAGTTTTCTTTACTGGCACTGATGGCAAGGAATTCAGGAAAAGTACTGACCCATCAGTATCTGCTAAAAGAAATATGGGGACACAGCTACTCGGATCAGACGCAGTATCTGCGCGTTTTTGTAGCGCAGTTAAGAAAGAAAATTGAGGTTGACCCTGTCCATCCTGTTTTAATCATTACTGAACCCGGAATCGGTTACAGGTTTGGAGAATAGGTCCGCGCCTGGAGATAGGGTATTATTGCATCATTCTTATAGTCATTCGTGCCATCATAAGTAATTGTAACGACAGGGACTCCCGTTACTTCACTGATCCTGCCGGTCATTGCTTCCGTAACTAACGAGGGGCAGCAGAATGAAGGATTTGCCTGGACAAAAAGCGATATATCGGGGTAGTTTTCAATGAAATAAAATATTTTCAGAATATTTTCATAAGATTCACCAGAATGATATGGATTGATGTTGAATCGGGAAAGATGTTTTTCCAGTCTTTGGGGATTAATAATTTTTTGCGGACCGAGATATTTTTCGAAATACCTGTAATATTTGTCCTCAAACAACTTAAGACACGAGCTTATCATTCTTTGCTCAGCTGCCATAACATATTCACCGCGCGAAAGGGTACGACGTATCACATTGTCGAGCGACATTTTGACCAGATCTGTATAGGGAGTGGTTATTACTTCACCTCCTGCTTCTTCAATCTTATGATTCAGTTGCTGATTCATTATATCATTGTCGCAAACATAAAAGTCTCCGAAAAGGGCAACCTTTGGCTTTCTGCCATCCATCCGCCGGATGCTGTCAAACAGGCAGATTGCCTCAACAACAGCTTTTTCAATTGATTTTATGCCAAGAAGTGCTTTTTCAAGGACTCCGGTTATCTTCCTGATCACATCGTCTGTTTCTGGATCAGAAGAGTTCAGGTTCGAGACCTGACGGGACAACTGATAATCAAACACTTACGAGATTTTTTGTAAGTGGTTTTTTATTTCTTGCTAGGTTCTTGCTAGGTTTTTGGGGATTTTTAAGAATTAACGAAGGTCGGTGGCGGTTGACACCATTCTTATACATTGTGGAAAATTCACTTTTTTTCAAGATCAAATTCTGCCCAGCTGGAAAAGCCAGTGCCCTTGATCACAATCAGCCGGCGCAATTTGACCATCTCGGGCCGGTGTTAAGTGTTTGTTTTTAAATTATTTACGTTTTTACCTTATTCTCCGGCCAAATGTGGTCAAGATGTTCGGCTTTTGTAGCTATTATAAGTGATCATTATTTTCTAAATCCTTATTTGACAGGTGATATTTTTATCTCACGTTCAAACATAGTCGGATAAACCCAATAGCTTCTGAAAACTCCGCGGGCAGAGCATCCTACACCGGAACTGGCATAAT
>JBAVOD010000022.1:0-4124 GCA_049691735.1 Bacteroidales bacterium | reverse complement strand
TGTTAATATACCCTAAAATTTATTACAATGGCTGATGAATCAAAGCAAAAACAAGATAAAGAACAGTTTAAAGAACAAATTAAAGAACATAAGGTATTAACTGTTGATAAAATAGACAAACCACAGGAAGTCCTGGAACAAAGTATTAATGTCCTGACTGTGATCGGTGGTTTCGATCTGCTCGAAATGATGATTGATGGCGTTCAGAATGTAAATCCTGAACGAAAGGCAAGGAAAAAAATATTTCTTTCCGAGTCAAATAAAAAGGATGAAAGGGAAGAATTAAAGCGCAAGCTTGAGATCTGGGCTGAAGTTCTTTCTTCGCCTGGCAGCTTGTCAGATATGGTGGAAAAATGCGAAAAGCAGGCTGAAATTGCAGAAACTACCCTCAAAAGCAATCTAAAGGAAACTGTTAAAGAAGTAAAGGATCTTGAAAGGTCCTACCGCTCTGTGGCATTATTCTTCAAAAATACTGAGTCGGACAAGCTGAAAAACGTTTCGTTCATGAATGCCAGTCCTGAGCAGGTTAAAGATCTCGATAACACACGGTTTTTTGATAAAGTCTATTCGGAGCTTAAAGCTAATTACGACAGGCTCGATCTGAGGAATAACTACAGTATTCTTATTTTGCCCGGTTATCTTGGTTCAAATAAAGTGGTTGAGAAATGGGCTAAACTGGCAAATGAGAATAAGGTGATGCTTGTTACCGATTTTGAACACCTCGAAAACCCGGATGATGTGATGGAGATGTTCGAATCGGCTAACCTGACGGGTGGTGATTCATACCGGTCGAATGTTATGATGACCTGTAACTGGCTGGTTGGACGAAATAAACATGAGGAGATCGGGGAAGACGAGGAGCTTTATGTGCCCCCTTCAGGCGCCCTTGCGGGTACCATATACAAAACACTTATGTCACAGGTGGCGGCCGGGAAAAAATACGGCGGCCTGAGTGAAGTAGACGGAGTAGCTTTCCCTCTGAAAAAGAGCGAGATTGCCAGTCTCGAACGGATGGGACTTGTACCCATGGTCAATGAATACGGCAAAGTGATGGCTTTTTCTGCCAAAACACTGTTCAATGGCGATAACCTTGGCTTGCAGACATATTCTGTTGTCAGGGTTTTTGATTTTGTTACCAAGGTGTTGATGGATTTTCTGAATAGAAGGGCCTTTGAGAACTTTAACAACACCACAAAACGTGAGATTCAAAGTCAGATAGTTACTTTCCTTAACAATATTACGGGTCCTGGCAAACTCATTGAAAACTTTTCTATAAAAAGGTTTGAACAGGATGAGGAACAGAAAGACCGTATTTATCTTGATATCAATATGAAACCATATTTCCCTGCCAAGAACTTCATGATCAAAATGGATGGGCAGAAAGGGGATGATGGCAATGCATGGAATTCCAATTATGACAGTGATTAAATGATTAAAGCAAACGATTTAGTTTAATTAATTTAAATATTAATACAAATGGCAACTATTATCAAGTTCACAGCAGATGGTATTAAAGATGAAATGACTGTCCCTTCCGTAAACTTTTCGTTGGACTCAGCGGTTGATGTCTCAAATCCAACACAGGAATTAAATTTTCAACCTATCCGTGTTTCCTCATTTTCTTTTGCAATTCTTTCACCTAAACCCGACACTACCAAGAAATTGCTGGAGTGGATTACAAATCATGAGGTTAAGAAGGAGGCTAAATTCAGTATTAACAAACAGGCTACCACTGAAAATGCAAGAGTTGTTACCCTCAACGATGTTTGCCTGACCAGCTATTCTGAAGGTATTGATGAAAATTATGCCACAACTCAACTTTCTGTTGTCGGGCGCAAGGTCAGCATTGACGATATAGAAATTGATCAGTCCAAAAATCGGTAACAGCCTGATATTTTTTGTTCTTTGCCTTGAACCAGGTCATGTATAAGATAATTTAAATCAGCTGTATATGGTAATATCAGCAATATTGTCTATTAAAGGGCATAAACAAGAGAATGAGGGCATCCATTTAATCTCATGTGATTATAGTTTTTCACAGTCGGTAGATCATAAGGGACTTACATCATCTAAAGTACGAGGAGGAGAAATTAATCTTTCCTTTGTCAGTATAGAAGATAGTGAAATCATTCAATGGATGATTTCTGAAGAAGCTGACAGGGATGGCAAGATATTATTTGTAGGAGATAATAACACCAAACCATTTAAAACTTTGGAATTCAAGGACGCAAGGTTGATATCTTATACTGAATCTTTTATGGATCAATCCTATATGACAACAACCTTAATTATTTCGGCTCGTCAATTAATTCTTTCGGGAGTAAAGCACACAAATGCATGGCTTGGTTATGACGGCGCAGGCAATGGCTCCTCATCTTCCTGAAACGTTTCACTATTCTCTTTGATTCTTTAAATTGATTAATTTATGGCGCTGGCATCAAAGATCCGGATTGATATCGAAGGTACTGAAATCAAAGATTTTTCAGATATCTTCATCAGGGAGAGTATTTATTCACATCATGAATTTGAAGTTATCTGCCGGATGGATGCTTTCGAAAAAAGAGATGAATTTGTCATGGAGCAATCGAAAAAGTATATAGGCTCTGCAATAAGTATCTCAATCGAACTAAAGAAGAAAGGAAATTCGCCTATTCTGGAACATCTTTTTAAAGGACTTATTACATCAATCAGAACAACCAAATCATACACAGGTGAGTCCGATCATGTGATCCTCGCAGGTTACAGTCCGGATATTTTGTTAAGCGATAATCCCGGCTGTTCTTCGTTCGAGAATAAAAGCCTGAAACAGATTGCCGATGAAATACTGAGACCCTATCCCAGAGATGTAATAAAATCAAAAATAGATCCGGCGAAAACCGACAATTTGAATTATACTGTTCAATATAACGAGAGCAGATATGACTTTCTCAGGCGGCTTTCAACCCGTTATGGGGAATGGTTTTTCTACGACAGCACGCAATTGTTCTTTGGAAAATTGCCCGAAATTAAACTGGATCTGAAATTAGGACTTGATCTGACTGATTTTAATTTTTCCATCCTTATGAATCCGCTTAATTTCAAACAGATAGCTTATGATAGTTCTTCTGCCAAAACTATTGAAGCTGCATCTGCAAAGCCGGGAGGGAAAAACAATCTGAATAAATACGGGGGGATTGCCCACGACGCATCGATGAAGGAATATAACCAGCAATCGAAATTGTTGTATAACCATCTTAATGTTGCCAATAACAACTATAACAAGGAACTTAGTGATGTCGTTAAACTGAAGGAAGATGCTTCTGCTTTAAGCATGTCGGCAATGAACGGGAGCAGTCAGAATCCGAAGCTTAAACCTGGGTGTAAAGTAAATATTAAAGCTTTAAAAACGGGTCAGTCGGGTGATGTTGATTATGGAGAATATATCATTACCTCAATAGTTCACAAATGCGATAACACAATGAATTACCGGAACGATTTCGAGGGCATTCCTGCTGAAGCGAAAGTTCCTGATTATACCAATCCTTATGCTTTTCCCCGTTGCAAAACACAAAACGCCGTGGTGAAGGATAATAACGATCCCGATAAACTGGGACGGGTAAGGGTCAGTTTCTTCTGGCAGGAAAATAATATGATAAGTCCCTGGATAAGACCCGTTAATGCGTATTCGGGTGCTGACAGGGGTTTTTATTTTATTCCCGAAACGGGAGATGAAGTGCTTGTTGGTTTCGAAGAGGAAGATGCCGAGAAGCCTTATCTGATCGGGAGTGTTTATAACGGCAAAAACAAACCAAAGGCATCATGGCCCGACAAGGGTAACAGTTTTAAGGGCTTTATTACCAAAAGTAACCTGAAGATAGAGTTCGATGATAAGAAGAAGATAACAACCATAGAAACTCCCGAAGGGAATAAAGTTGTTCTGAGCGACGATCAGAAGTCGATTATTATGCAGGATCAGAATAATAATAAGGTTGAACTGTCCTCGAATGGTATTTTCATGGAAAGCATGAAGGATATCAGAATCACTTCAAAATCGAGGATTACCATCGAAGGAACAGCTGGAGTAGATATCTCCTCAAAGGCAGATGCAAAGATTACCGGACTTAATGTAGATCTTAATGCAAATG
>JBAVOD010000021.1:0-5837 GCA_049691735.1 Bacteroidales bacterium | reverse complement strand
TAAAATAATATAAAACTTTTATAAGGTTGTACTGTGAAGCCAATTTTAATTCTGCTGCCCTGTAGCCGGATTCCCTGAAGATGTTCCGGATTTGCGCCTGCCCGGAGAATATCCGAACTTTGCCTTGAAAAGCCTGCTGAAGTATTTAACATCTGAAAAGCCTGTTTTAAAGGCTGCTTCCGATACGTTGAATCCGTTATCAAGAATTTTTAATGCAACATTCAGCTTGGCACTCCTGATAAATTCAACCGGGCTCGATCCGGTAAGCCCCTTTATTTTGTTGTAAAGCACTGTGCGGCTTACACCGGAATGATCAGCCAGGTCGGCTATTGAGAGATCACCGGCACAATTGTCTTCCACGAACAGGACTATCTTTCTGATAAAATCACAATCCTTTGAATTGATTTTCAGGGCTTCGCCCGATCCGGCCCTTCCGTTTAAAAAATGCTCAAGGACCAAGGTGCGCTGGTGCAGAAGATTTGCAGCGACAGTTCTGAGGTATTCCATATTGAAAGGTTTTATTATGTAGGCCTCAGCTCCGGTCTCTATGCCGGCCAACTGGTCTTCGATATCACTTTTACAGGTGAGCATTATCACCGGGATATGGCTGGTAATGAAATCAGCCTTAAGTCTCCTGGTCATTTCCAATCCATCCATCCCCGGCATTCTGATATCGGTAATTATTATTTCGGGATTCATCGTTTTTGCGAGGTGAAGGCCTTCCTCTCCGTTCCTCGCCGTGATGGTGACGAATTGAGATTTGAGTGACTGGCAGATATAATTCAGTATCTCATCATTATCTTCAATTACGAGCATCAGCGTCTTTTCCGCTGAATCATTCACAGGTACACTTTCCGGTTTCTCATTACTTTCCTTTATCTCGCCATAATGATCGAATTCCTTTGAACGGCCATTAGCTTCAGCGGTCTCCATACCGGGTTTTTCCCCGAAGTGCTCAATACCTTTCAATAACCTGATCGTGAACCTGCTCCCGGTGCCCACAGTTGATGAGATCAGAATGTCTCCCTTATGCAGCCTAGCAAGTTCGTACGAAAGGGCGAGGCCTATTCCGGTGCCTGCAAGATCCTGATTGCTTAATATGGTATATCTTGTAAAGATTTCCGAAAGATCCTTTTCAGGTATTCCGGGACCCTCGTCAGTGACAATAATATCGACGAACCCTTGATTTTCCGGTTCTTCAATCAGTATCGAAACAGTTTTTCCGGGGCTGGTAAATTTTATTGCGTTGGATACTATGTTGTATATAATTATGTCGAGTTTGCCCGGATCGGCATAGAGTTTCAGCGATTCGAATGCACAGCTGAACCTGTACGTAAGTCCCTTGTGGCTGGCCAGCGGACCAAAACTTTCAAAGATCTCCCTGGCAAAGGCAACAATATCTATCTCCTTTATTTTCAGGACCATCTTATTGTTCTGAACCTTCCTGAAGTCGAGAAGCTGGTTTGTAAGCCCGAGCATACGTCTGGCATTTTTCAGCATTATTCCCATCTGGAGCTTTTTGACAGGATGAAGGTTTTTTTCGGCAACCATATCTTCGAGGGGACCGATGATCATTGTAAGCGGTGTCCTTATCTCATGTGAGATATTTGTAAAGAACTGAAGTTTCAGCTCATTTATTCTTTTTTCAACAGCCAGGGCATTCTTGTACCTGTTTATCCTGGTGGCAACATTAAATATAAAAATGGAAATAGCGGCAATCAGTGCGGTGTAAAAAATGTACGCAGGTATTGTCTTCCACAAGGGAGGCGTGATCCTGATATTCAGCAAACGCTCAAACGAAGCAGTTTTCCCTTCATTCATTATTGATTTTACCCTGAAGGTATACCTTCCCGGTGAGAGATTTGTGTAGGTGGCTCTGTGCTGATTTCCGATGTTATTCCAGCTGTTCTCGAAATTATCAAGCTTATACAGGTACTGCACCTTATCGGGATCAAGATAATCGAGTGCTGAGAACTCGATGCTGAAGCTTGATTGGAAATATTTCAGTTTGAGCGCATCGGAAAAGGTTATGGATCTGGAAAGCGGAGAATTTTTCTGACCTGGTACTACTTCTTTGTTGAACAGAAGGAACTTTGTGAGTTCAATTCCCGGCTTCGCCTGTTTGGGAACGAGTTTTTCAGGATTTACTGCCTCAAAGCCAAGGTATCCTCCGAACAGAAGCGTGCCATCACTCTTTCTGAAACAGGTATTTTCTGAAAAACCGTTGAATCCAAGGCCGTTGCTTGCATCAAAAATTTCAGTCACACCATTTTCGGGATCCAGGCTTATGAGTCCGTTCTCGCTGCTTAACCATATATTCCCTTTTTTGTCCTCAAGGATTCCGTAAATAATGCCATATCCGGGACCGGCGTCCGATACAAAATGCCTGAAAGAGGCATTTCCGCTTTCAGTTCCGGAAAGCTGGTCAACTCCTCCTCCGAATGTTCCGAACCAGAGCCTTTTTTTTGAGTCCTGAAAAATGTGAATTACGTCATTATAAGCAAGGCTGTTTTCATCAGCAGGATTCTTCAAAAATACCCTGAAATGGTAATTCTCCTTTTCAAGATCCTTACTCTCAAGCAGGTTAAGCCCAAAAGTGGTTGCAACCCAGAGATTTCCCGATGAATCAACAAGCAGCTGCCTGACAAGATTGCTTGACAAATTGCTGTTCTGCTGGTTTATCCTGACTATACCGGGGTCCTTCCCAAACGGATCTTTTATGAGATTCAGGCCATTTCCATAGGTTCCTACCCATATTCGACCCGTTCTATCCTCGCAGATCGAATAGATATTGTTGCCCCCCTGACCAAGGGAATCATCAGGGGAATAAATATACCTTCTGAAGGTGATGTCGCCGTACCCTTTCTTCAGCAGGTCCAATGGTTTTGTGGAAACGCTTACACCATAACCCTTTGACCCGATCCACAGATACGATCTTGAATCGTTGAGAAATGAATAGACATTGTTCCTGAACGACTCGCGACCGATTCCCGGCAACGAATAAAAAGTCTTTATCTGATTATATGAGCTGTCGAAAAGATGGATCTTTCCTGCTTTGGTGCCAACCCACAGGCAGCCCTGCCTGTCTTCCATAATTGCCCTCGACACATTATCAAGCACATCGGCTGGGTTCTTTTCCGGGAGATAATGTCTGAAGGCAGAATTATCAGCTATGACCTTTTCAATCCCTCCCAGGACCTGTCCGGTGCCGATCCAAAGTTGTCCCGACCGGTCCTCGGTAATACAATGAACTATATTTGATGAGATTGTATTGGGGTCCCTGGGATCGTTTGTAAAAAACCTGAAGGAGTCTTTATTCCTGTCATATAAGCCGAGGCCATTCCCGTGCAGACCCAGCCACAGATTATCATGAATGTCTTCATAGAACTGTGGTCTCTCCAGATCGGTGAGTGGCCTTGTTTCCTCAGGTGTAAGAACATAAAATTTAGTCTTACGACTTTTAAGATCAAGCCTTGTAACCCCGAATTCAACAGCAGTCAGCCATAGCTGGTTAAACCGGTCCTCATAGACCTTGTCAAGATTTTTAGAATGGAACGTAACACTGTTCCATACCATGCCCCTGTCCGATGTTATCATCAGACCGTTATCCCGCAATCCGGCAAGTATCTCTCCCGAAGCGGTGCAATACAGATGCGTTATCCTGTCCGATCTGAATCCCTTTGTATTGCTCTTGGTGATCTCCCTTATGTTACCCGACCGGTAATCAATAATCCGGATGCCGTTCTCTTCTGTGCCGAACCATAATTCGTTACCTGTTTCACATACTGAAGTAAAAGCTATGCCTGTGAATTTCTGGTCAGCTGTGAGGGAAAGCCCGGCAATTCCTCCTGCTGCGATGTGGCATAACCCCATTTTCGTACCGATCCATATGTCGTTCCGTGAATCGCGGTGAATGAATCTGATCCGGTTATCCGGAATTGAGTCAGGCCCGGCTGTGATATGCCTGACATTGTAAGTGTTTTTCAGTCCATCATGCCTCAGCAGATATAGACCCGATTCCGAAGACCCCAGGAGGATGATATCGTCTGAATACTGAAGGAAGAATTTCATGGCCCCGTTTCTGATGTCACTTCCTTCATATGGAGGGATCGAGCTGAAGATCTCGGTTAAAGGATTGAAGAAATGATAATAGCCATCGTATGTCTCCAGCCAGATAAACCCCTTTTTATCTTCCCATATCTTTACAACCCGGTTATTTGTAAAGCTTGCCGGATTCCCGCTACTGCTTCTGAATACTTTGAATTCATAACCATCGTACCTGTTCAGTCCGCTCCATGTGCCTACCCACATAAAACCTTTGCTGTCAAAAAATATAGTGAATCCGGTATTTTGAGAAAGGCCTTCTTCCGAGCCGATATGATCGAACCTGAAAATATTCTGGCCATTTCCGGATAACGGAAATAACATTAAAGTCAGAGTTAATATTAATCTGACGGTCCGGATCATCCCGAATGATTATTTATCCAAAAATAGCATAATAGAATCCATAATCAGTCAATTTATCACCCTAAAACTGATAATTCGTCTACCATGGGTATGGTAAACAACTTCTAACTTCGAATTACCGTTACCTGACCATTTTCTATCTTATGAGAAGATCTTTACTTTTACTGGTGTTGACCCAGTTTCCTTTGCTGGCTAATTCCCAGACCGCATGGACAAATGTTGTAACCCACGGAGCTGATCCTACGGGTAAAATAAAATGCACCGGCATTATCAACGGTCATATCGACAGCCTTGCAGCAACCGGCGGGGGAACACTCTTTTTTCCAGCAGGTACCTTCCTGACAGGTCCAATAGAAATGAAAAGCAACATAACATTATACCTTGATGCGGGCTCCGTCATTAAATTCTCGGACGATTTTGATGATTATCTTCCTATGGTACAATCGAGGTGGGAAGAGGTGCGGGTAAAAAATTTCAAGTCGCAGATCTATGCTTACAGATGCGAAAATATATCTATAAAAGGTGACGGGCATTTTGAAGGACAGGGGGGAAAGTGGTGGGACTTTATGAGAAGAATAAATGCAAAGGAACAGGTAGACAATAAATGGCAGGAGATCTTCAGGAAAGAAAACAAATCATTGCTTGCCAGGAACAGCTACATAGCGTCCAAGAATAATTTTCTGAGGCCGCCTATGCTGACTACTTATGAGTGCAGGAACGTGCTTATTGAAGGAGTAAGCTTCTCAAATCCGCCATTCTGGACAATTATGCCTGCTTTTTCTGATAATATTACAATCACGGGAATAACAATCGAAAATCCGGGCGACTCTCCGAATACTGACGGAATCGATCCCTCTTCGTGCAGAAATGTACACATCTCCAACTGTCACATTACAGTGGGAGATGATTGCATTGTCATTAAATCAGGCAGGGATGAAGATGGGCGCGAGGCAGGAATGGCGACCGAAAACATCACTATAACCAATTGTACCATGCTTAAAGGCCATGGAGGCGTGGTGATTGGAAGTGAGATGAGCGGGGGAGTCAGGAGGGTCACGATCTCCAATTGCGTTTTTGAAGGAACGGACACAGGGATCAGGATAAAAACCATGAGAGGCAGGGGTGGCGTCGTGGAAGATATCAGGGTTTCGAATGTTTCGATGTATGATATTGTAAATGAAGGCATACTCGTGACTCTTCGCTATCAGCCCACCAAACCGGAACCGCTCTCGGTAAGAACTCCTTCGGTCAGAAATGTCCAGCTGTCAAACATAAATATCCGCAATGCCGCCAGACCAGCCGCGATATTCGGCCTTCCTGAGAAAAACGCTTCAGAGATCTCATTCAACGATATCAGAAGTTCATCAACC
>JBAVOD010000020.1:0-2387 GCA_049691735.1 Bacteroidales bacterium | reverse complement strand
GTGTAGTCCTGAAAGAAAATTCAACAGGTTTCATTCTTTCCTGAGAAAGGTATTGTATTGCAGGTCTGAAGGAATTATTGCACAAACTGAGAAAGCGAAGGTAATTTATAAGGCAATGTTCCAACATAATAATATAAAAGTTATCGGCAACCCAATCAGGAAAATTAATGTCCGGCCGGGTACTTTGAAAGAAAACATAGTGTTGATGGTAGGAAGACTTATTGAAACAAAACATCAGGATAAGCTTATCGGACTATTTCTTAATTTATCAAAAACCGGATGGAGGCTGGTGCTTGTAGGGTATGATCATCTCAAACAAAACAACTCTGAAAAACTAAAAAGAATCATTTCTGAGCACAATGCTGAGAATTCGGTCATTCTTGAAGGTAAACAGGCTGATGTAGATTCTTACTACATGAGAAGCAAGATTTTCGCATTTACATCAAGTTCCGAAGGTTTTCCAAATGTTATTGGTGAAGCTATGTCTGCAGGGCTTCCCATAGTGGCTTTCGATTGCGTTGCGGGACCCTCTGATATGATAGCTGATAACGTTAACGGTTTCTTGGTACCGTTGTTTGATTATGAGCAGTTTCAGAAGAAGCTCGGTCTTCTGATGGATCAGCCTGATCTAAGGGACAGGCTTGGGAAAGAAGCAAGTGAAAATATCGAAATGTTTTCCATTTCCAGAATAGGTGAAGTATATTTAGACTTCATTCTGAAATGAAAGAGAAATTCACATTTTACTAAAAGCGATATATGAAAACAATAATTACAGGAGGAGCAGGATTTATTGGTTCAGCGATTGTACCTGTTCTTGAGAAAGCCGGTCACGACATTCATATACTTGATAACCTGTCATTTGGCAACAGAGAGTTCATAAATATTCCTGATAGCAGCTTCTTTCTTGCTGATATCAGGGACACTCATAAAGTTGAAGAAATCCTGACCCGGTTGCAGCCAGAAATTGTCGTTCATCTTGCTGCCATACACTTCTTACCATATTGCAATGAACATCCCTATGAAGCAGCTGACATAAACATAAGAGGAACAATGAATGTCCTTAATGCATGCAAAAAGCTTAGCAGCCTCAGAAAATTCTTTTTTGCCTCAACTGCAGCTGTTTACCATATTTGCGATAATGCAGTTGAGGAGAGTCATGAATTATTGCCTCTCGATATTTATGGATTGACAAAACTTACCGGTGAGAGCCTGTGTAAAAAATTCAACCTTGAATCCGGAATCGATACAATTGTATGCCGCTTCTTCAATGCTTTCGGTCCTAATGAGACTAATCCACATCTTATTCCCGAAATAGAAAAACAACTTAGGCGGGGATCCAGAACAATTAAACTAGGAAATCTGACTCCAAAACGTGATTTTATACATACCTATGATATGGCTGAAGCTGTAAGACTTCTTTTAAACATAAGTGGTATGGGATATAATACATTCAACCTGGGACGTGGAATAGAATATTCAGTAACTGAAATAGTTGAAGCATTTGAAAGGCAGCTATGTGAAAAAATAACAATTGAAGTGGCATCTGAACGTGTACGCAAAGTTGAAAGGATCCACCTTCTCGCAGATGTCACAAAACTGAAGATGACTGCGGGATGGAATCCGGAATGGGGAATCGATGACGGTATTAAAAATCTCATTGAAAGCTGGAATAGAAATTAAACCTAATTTATACTATTAATCTATGGAAACAAAAAGACTAAAGCTGGGGATTATTTTTAACTTCAGATCAGGCTGGATGGGAGGTATCATCTATATTCTTAATGTAATCAAGATACTCGATTTTCTTGAAGACGAGAAGAAACCGGAAGTGACTCTTTTCTATAGGTCTGATCTTAAGAAATTCGTCGATGAGATAATATATCCCTATCTGAAAAATATAGAATGGGCATTCCCGACTGTTCAGATGGGCTTTTTCAAATCCTGGCTTTCCGGCAAGAATCTGTTTATCGACAAAATATTGAAGGAATATGATCTTGACGGTTTATTTCCGATGCATAACTACCCGGTAAGGACCAGGTCAAAAACTAAGCTTGTATCATGGTATGCTGATTTACAGCATGAGTATTACCCTGAATTCTTTACAAAACTCAGGCTGATAAAACGGACTGCCAGGATAAAACTTATTCTGAAGAATTCGGACGATCTGGTGGTATCAAGCAAAGCCGTTGAGGACGATTTTAAAAAATTCTTCAAACTGAGGAAAGGACTTAAGATTCACATTTTCCATTTTGCGTCTGTTATTAACGATATTTCAGGATTGAAAATAGAAGATTTGAAACTAAAATACAAATTACCGAAAAAATACTTTATGGTATCAAACCAGTTCCATAAACATAAAAACCACAAAGTAATCCTCGACTCTATGG
>JBAVOD010000019.1:0-4860 GCA_049691735.1 Bacteroidales bacterium | reverse complement strand
ATGTACGGGGGTGATGACTATTCAATTATAATGATACGGATACTCACCGACCGGATCGCCGAAGCTGCAGCCGAATACCTCCATGAAAGGATACGCAGGGAATACTGGGGCTATGCGGCGGATGAGAACCTCGATATCAGTGAACTGCTCAGGGTGAAATACCAGGGGATCAGGCCTGCACCGGGCTATCCGGCATGCCCCGATCATACTGAAAAACGTGCTATCTTTGACCTTCTCGACGCAGAAAGGGTTATCGGGGCGGGTCTGACTGAGAATTTTGCCATGACTCCCCCTGCAGCGGTAAGCGGATATATTTTTGCACATCCGGCTTCGAACTATTTCAATGTCGGGAAGATCGGTACTGATCAGCTGAAAGATTATGCATCGCGTAAAAATATGACGGTTGAGGAAGCAGCAAAATGGCTTGCCCCGAATTTATGACAATTATTTTATGAGTGTTATCGAAAAGATCAGGAACGCGAAGGGTCCGCTGTTCACTTTTGAATTATTACCCCCACTCAAGGGGCACAGCATCGAAAAAGTCTATGCCACGATAGACAGGCTGATGGAATTTAATCCGGCATACATAAATTTTACGACTCACCGGAACGAGATTGTTTTTCATGAACGCCCCGACGGCCTTCTTGAGAGAAGGACTGTCAGGAAACGCCCCGGTACGATAGCCCTTGCAGCAGCCGTGAAATACAAGTACAACATCACGGTTGTTCCGCATATACTGTGCGGGGGGTTTACAAAGGAGGAAACTGAGAACGTCCTTATTGAGATGAATTTCCTGGGCATTGATGATGTCCTGGCTTTGCGGGGCGATCCCCAGAAAGGCAGCCGCACCTTCATTCCTGAAAAGGATGGTCATACTCATACCTGGGAGCTTGTTCAGCAAATAGTGAACATGAACAAAGGGAAATATCTTGAAGAAACCCTTGAAGACACAACTCCGACGAATTTCTGTATCGGTGTGGCGGGATATCCCGAAAAGCATTCGGAAGCGCCTAACAGGCTGACCGACCTCGAGAACCTGAAGCATAAGGTTGATGCAGGTGCAAGCTATATTGTGACACAGATGTTCTTCGACAACACGAAGTTTTTTATGTTCAGGGATGACTGCAGGGCAGCAGGTATCAATGTTCCCATTATCCCCGGTATGAAGCCCATCTCAGCACTGAACGATATCAACCTGCTGCCGCAGATATTCCATATTGAACTGCCCTATGATCTTGTGATGGACCTGAAGAAATGCCAGACCGACAGGGATGCCAGGGAGGTCGGCATTAAGTGGGCTACCCGGCAGTCGAAAGATCTGATTAAAAAGGGAGTACCGGGGATCCACTACTATACCCTCGGACGAGCTGATAATATCGCAAGGATTGTTAAAGAAGCATTTTAAAGATATTTGAATTCATTTAGGAAGAAATCCTTTCTCGCAGATTTACGCAGAGTTTAGCAGAGCAAGACCGCATATCGCATACCGCATACCGCATACCGCATACCGCATACCGATTACCGGATACCGGAATGAGAAGTACTAAAGCTTAAATGCCTCCTTTATTCTGTCGACATAATCAAGTTTCTCCCACGCAAAAAACTCAACCTTTTTTGAGTAAACTTTCCTGCCATTTCCATTGCCAATCCTGGGAGAGCTGCCCGGAACTTCATAATAGACATCGGTTTCCCTGATTTCGCAGTCCCTGCCGAAATGTCCGTATGAGGCTGTCGGAAGGAATATGGGATTCTTGAGTCCGAAACGCTGGACGATGGCATATGGCCGCATATCGAAGATCTCCCTGATGGTGCATCCTATCTCATTGTCGTTGAGGATCTTCCCGTTGAAGTCCTTTGCCCTGGCAGTCCCGAAAGTGTTTACAAACAGTCCCACAGGTTCAGCAACCCCGATCGCATAGGCAACCTGGATAAGTGCCTGGTCGCACACACCTGCAGCGACCAGATTCTTGGCAATATGACGTGCAGCATATGCAGCCGATCTGTCGACCTTCGACGAATCCTTTCCTGAAAAAGCTCCGCCACCATGTGCGCCGTGTCCTCCGTAAGTGTCAACAATTATCTTCCGGCCGGTCAGACCAGTATCTCCATGGGGACCGCCAATCACGAATTTGCCTGTGGGATTAACGAGGAGTTTCAGATCGTCTTTGAAAAGTGCCTTGATCCTGTCGGGAAGGATTTCTTTGACCTTTGGGATGAGAACATTCAAAAGATCTTCCTTTATTTTTTCCTGCATGGCCTTTTCCGCAACCTTCTCAGCTTCATGCGTCTTGCCGGCCGGCAGGACAAACTCATCATGCTGGGTGCTGATCACAATTGTGTCGATCCTGAAGGGCGTGTTGTTTTCGTCATATTCAATTGTGACCTGCGATTTGCTATCGGGTCTCAGGTATTCCATGTGTTTTCCTTCGCGCCTTATTGCGGCCAGCTCCCGGAGAAGGATATGGGCCAGCTCTATTGTGATTGGCATGAAATTATCCATCTCACGGCAGGCATATCCGAACATCATGCCCTGGTCGCCTGCACCCTGCTCCTCAGCCTTTTCCCTGATAACACCCTGGCGGATATCGCTCGATTGTTCGTGTATCGTGGATAGGACGCCGCATGAGTCGCAGTCGAACCGGTATTCAGCCTTTGTGTACCCGATTTCGCGTATTACCCGCCTGGCTGTTTCCTGTACATCAACCCATCCCTCGGTGCGTACCTCTCCGCCACACAGGACCATCCCGGTTGTAACGAAAGTTTCGCATGCCACTTTCGACTCGGGGTCCCAGCGCAGGAATTCATCAAGCAGTGCATCTGATATCTGGTCGGCAACCTTGTCGGGGTGACCTTCCGATACTGATTCTGATGTAAATAAATATCCCATTTCAGTAAGTTTAACGTTATTGACAACCTAAAATGGATGGGAAGCTTAGATGATTGGAATAAAGGAATTTACCGCATTTTAGCATTTTTTCCCGTGGTTGCAATCAGCTCAAATCTTTCCACCATGTCGTACACTGCAAAGCAAATAAAAAAATCGGAGATAAAAAAGTATTCAGCGAGGGTTTTCAACCTTCTGATCGCTTATTTACACCTTAAAGCGACTACTTCTTGCTTCTGACTTCCGGCTTCGGGCTTCCTCGTTTCTCGCAGAGCAAGACCGCATGCCGCATACCTCATACCGCATACCGCATACCGCATGCCGCATACCGCATACCGCACGCCGCACACCGCACACCGCACGCCGCATTAAGCAGAGGAGCCGGTCAGCTGCCTGAAAACCTCTTCAAGATTACTCTCCTTCTTCTGTAACGACAGAACCGTAAGACCGTTGCTTACTGCAAAAGTGAAAATTGCCGGACGGATATCCTTTTCACCCCCAGCTTCAAGGGTCCAGGTCCTGTCGCCGGTCCTTTTAATCGAATCGGCAAAATCTATTTTACCAAGGACCTGTTCGCCAGGATCCCTGTCGAATTCCACAAGTATCACCTGGCGTGCCCTGATCACTTTCGAATAGATGTCCTTTTTCTCCTCGTCGGCGACTATGATCCCCTTATCTATAATTATCACCCTGTCGCAGATAGCCTCTACTTCCTGCATGATATGTGTCGAAAGCAATACAGTCTTTTTCTTGCCGGCTTCAAGTATCAGGTTCCTTATCTCCACAATCTGGTTGGGGTCAAGTCCGGTTGTGGCCTCATCAAGTATAAGAACCTCAGGGTTATGGATCAGAGCCTGTGCCAGCCCCACCCTCTGCCTGTATCCCTTTGACAGGGAACCTATCTTTTTCCTGTATTCAGATCCCAGACCGGTTGTTTCTATAACATCATCGATCTGTTTTTTAACCGGAATGTCAGACCTGTAGAGTGATGCAGCAAACCTGAGATACTCCCTGACATACATTTCAGGATAAAGAGGATTGTTCTCCGGAAGGTATCCGATCTTCCTCTTTACTTCTAAGGAAGAAGTTTCAATATCAATTCCCCCTACTGTGACCGTACCTGAAGACTGTGGTATAAAGCCTGTGATTATCTTCATCATTGTTGATTTGCCGGCACCGTTAGGTCCCAGGAAACCGACAATCTCACCCGTCTTTACTTCGAACGAAACATTATCGAGTGCCTTTTGCTCTCCGTAAAACTTTGTAACACCCTGAACTACAATTGACATTAGCCGGTAATCAAGTTGGATTTGCTCATGCGAAGATAGAACATTGAGATAACTTTTACAAAGCCGGGGGGTAAAGACGTTTGATATCACTTTGCATTTACGGTATGCGGCGTGCGGCATGCGGCGTACGGCCACCCAGTTTCAGATTGCATGATGCGACTTGAAGCTTGCGGCGGGTCGTGTTCGACAGCGCACTCTATGTACTTCTGGCTCTGATCAATTTAGTCAGCATTGATGATATCTTGTCACATTCATCTATCAGTTGCTCTGATGAAGTTTTATCAACGTATCCTATTTCATGGGCAATTATAAGCTGAGTCATTAATTCAGCAGAGGATCCTTTTGCAATATAGAAGTATCTGATTGATAATTTATCAGTACCAAGTTCGGCACCTTCTGCTATGTTAGAAGGGATACTTACTGCGGCCCGTTGAATCTGGTCCTTAAATCCAAAATCTCTCTTAAATTGAGTACTTTGAGTTAGATTGTAAATTTTAATAGCTAATTCCTTGGCAATCTGCCAAACGCGGAGTTTCCTAAAGTTTCCCATAATGCAGCGATGTTAAAGGATTAATAAAATCAAGCACAATATAAATATAGTAAATTCTAATTATTTCGGTCCGAGTACCGCTTTAGGTCAAGCCGCATGCCGCACACCGCAAGCCGCACACCGCACACCGCAAGCCG
>JBAVOD010000018.1:0-1798 GCA_049691735.1 Bacteroidales bacterium | reverse complement strand
CCTGTCTATTCCTTTGTATATAAAAATCTCTTTATGCTTCTTTTTGGTGTCTTGGCAAATTCCTCAGGATGCAACCTGAACCTGCTCACAGCCATGAATTCGGGGAGCCTTTCGTTCACCGCCTTCTTTGTTGTTTCAAAGATCGACAGCAGCTGCTCGTCTGTAATATTGTTTTTCTTCATCATCTCATAATCGGGATAGATAAGTGCTACCAGCTTGTTATCCTCCGATACGACAAGTGATTCTGAAATGTAGTCCATATTATTGATCACTGCTTCTATTTCTTCGGGGAATATGTTCTTTCCCGAAGGACCAAGAAGCATGCTCTTGCTCCTGCCCTTTATGGAAATGTTCCCATCCTTGTCCATTACTCCGAGGTCACCGGTATGCATCCATCCATCCTCGTCGATGATCTCACGCGTTGCCTTTTCGTTCTTGTAATAGCCCAGCATCACGTTTTCGCCCTTCAGTATTATTTCACCTATCTGTTTCTGAGGATCTTCCGAGTCGATTTTCACCTCCAGGGTGTCTACTGGCTTGCCTGATGCTCCCAGCCTTGTTGTATCCCACGATGTATAGCTTATAAGCGGTCCGCACTCTGTCATACCATAGCCAACCGTAAATCTCAGACCGATCTTCCTGAAAAACCTTTCCGCCTCAGCATTAAATGCCGCTCCGCCAATAACTATTTCATGGAATTTACCCCCGAACGATTCGACAAGCTTGTCCCTGATCTTGCCATGAAGGAGCTTATTGAGGCCGGGGATCGCAAGTAGCAGCTTCATCTGCGGCTTGCCGAGGACAGGAAGGACCTGTTTTTTAAATATCTTTTCTATCACCAGCGGGACTGAGAGAATGAGCCTGGGCTTTATTTCCTTGAACGCCTGCAGGATGATCTGTGGGGATGGTGTTTTTGAAAGGATCGTTATGTGACATCCGAAAGTAAAGGGGAACAGGAATTCAAATGCGCAACCGTAGGTGTGTGCAAGCGGCAGGAAAGACACCAGAGGATCGCCCGGCTTCAGAGGCATATGATTCTGTGCATACCTGACATTTGCCGCAAGGCTGTTGTGGCTTATCATGACTCCTTTTGAGAACCCGGTAGTGCCACCTGTATAACTGATCACGGCAAGCTTGTCATTGGCGATGTCGGAGAATTTGATGTGTTCCTTTTTAACCTCGGGATATTTGCCGGGGAACTTCTCCTCGAGTCCAAGGTATTTTTCCCTGATAGAGCTGCCGGTTGCGTTGATAAGTGAAAAATCCTCAAGTGAAATAACGCAGTCGATTTGCGGCAGTCTGGCGGGTTCGAGTGCTTCGTAGATCTTGTCATCGACAAACAGCTTTGTTGAGTCGGAATGATTTATAAGGTTCATCATGTCCTCCGGCTTGAAATCGGGGAGGATCGGTACGATAACCGCTCCATAGGTTACAGTGGCCAGGTATGCAATGCACCAACTGGCCGAGTTCCTTCCGAGCAGAGCTATTTTATCGCCCTCCTTAAGCCCGGAATCCTTAAAAAACATATGAAATTTCAGGATTTTCTCTGCTATTTCCCTGTAAGAGTATCCTTTTTCCTTATAGTTTGACAAAGCCTCTATATCCCAGTTCTGAGTAATACTCTGCTCGATATAGGTGATTAAACGCTCGCTGATCATAAGTCTAGGTTTTTAAAGTTTAAGTAAAGTTACAATATGCATGGGAAATATATTGGACTCCGGCTTAATTTCTAAACAAGATACATCACAAGGATCGCAATGGCCGACAGCAGGTTGACTATAGTGAAAAAAAAGTTATA
>JBAVOD010000017.1:0-4018 GCA_049691735.1 Bacteroidales bacterium | reverse complement strand
TTGCATTCGTAAACAATGCGTAATTTGCCATCACGATTCTTGTCATTGCCCGGATACATAAAGATACCGCCCATAAGCAGGTTCCTGTGGAAATCGGAAACCAACGAACCAATATACCTCAGGGTGTATGGCCTTTCTGACGATGGGTCAGTTTCCTGGCAGAATTTGATGTACTTTTTAATCCCGGGTGAGAAGAACTGATAGTATCCCTCATTTATCGAATAGATCCTTCCGTCAGGAGGAGTTGATATGCATGGGTGTGATAGACAGAATTCGCCTATCGACGGATCAAGTGTGAAGCCATTTACTCCGTTCCCGGTCGAATAGACCAGCATCATCGATGAACCGTAGATAACATATCCGGCAGCCACCTGCATGCTTCCGGGCTGGAGGAAATCGTCGCTCATAACTTCCTCTCCCCGGAGAGATAGTCTCCTGTAAATTGAAAATATGGAGCCTACCGAAACATTATAATCTATGTTTGAAGAGCCGTCAATGGGGTCGACGCAAACGATATATTTTCCTCCTTTAGCGAATTTTTCAGTAAATATTATTTCGTTCTTGTTTTCCTCAGTGACCATTCCGCAGCATTCGTCGCTATTTTTAAGTGCCTCCCGGAACACAGTATCTGCAAAGATATCAAGCTTTTGCTGGGTTTCACCCTGAATATTGACAGTACCGGAGCTTCCGGTAATATCAACAAGACCTGCCTTACTTATTTTTTTGTGAACTATTTTTGCCGCAGTGGCAATATGATGCAACAGGCTCGTCAGCTCTCCCTTTGCATAGGGGAAGTCCTTCTGCCGCATGTTTATAAAGTTTGTCAGCGTGATTATCCTGTACGTATCCATAGCATCCTGTACTGGTTTTTCAGGGCCTGCCAAATTGTGAATTACCCGATAACCGAATCCGGGCAGAGGGATAATTTCAGACATCAGACCCTCTGGCGTTGTAACAAATTTGGTTTATGAAAGTTTTAAATGGAATTCCATTTTCCGAAAACTTGTATCAACATTGACCATTTAATATATCCGGGTCTACCTGAGCTCCACAGGAATATATTCCTGCTTTCCGTATACATATCTGAATGCCGGACGTATGATCCGCTTTGCCGAAAAGGTCAGTTCCTCGATCCTGTGGGCGCACCATCCCGAAACCCTGGCTATTGCGAACAATGGTGTATAAAGTTCCCTTGAGATCTCAAGACAGGAATAAACGAATCCTGAATAGAAATCGACATTGATGCATACCATTTTTGCCGAGTTCTCGCCTTTAAATTCCCTGAAAACCCCGGGTACCAGCCGTTCTACAAGGGAATAAAGTTCAAATTCATCCAGCCGTCCCTTTTCAATGGCAAGGTCCCTGGCCCTGGCTTTAAGTAGCCCGGCTCTCGGATCGGAAATGGTATAGACAGCATGCCCTACCCCATATATTTTTCCTGTAAAGTCGTTCGCCTCTTTCCTCAGTATCCTGAGAAGGTACCCCTTTACCTCCTCCTCGTCTGTCCAGTCCTTTACATGAGCCTTAATATCCTCCATCATCTCGAGCGCCCTTACATTTGCTCCGCCATGAAGAGGTCCCTTTAATGATCCAATAGCGGAGGTCACAGCTGAATATATGTCTGTCTCGGATGAACTTGTGACCCTCATTGTAAAAGTCGAGTTGTTACCTCCGCCGTGTTCGGCATGAAGGACCAGCATAAGGTCAAGAAGATCGGATTCGAGCTGTGAATACCCCTTACTTGTGCCTTTGATCAGGTACAGAAAATTTGCTGCTGGCGTAAGATCCGGCTGCGAATGTCTGATCGATAATGTTTTACCCAGGTAAAGATGCCTCAGCGCCTGGTACGAGTAAGCCACAATAGTCGGGAATTTCGCAATGATGTTAAGCGATTGCCCGATCATGTTTTCAAGTGATATATCATCAGGCTTGTCATCAAGAGTATATAGCCCCAGAATAGATCTTGCAAGTATATTGAGTACATTCTTCCCTTTCATGGAAAGGATCATGTCATTGACAAAATCGTCGGGAAGAGAACGTAGTGAGGCCATATGCTCCGAAAACTCCTTCAGCAGGCCGGCAGGAGGGAGGTGGCCTGTAAGCAGCAGATAAATGGTTTCATCAAATCCATGCCTTTTCCCTTTCTGAAATCCTGCTGTAAGATCCTCAATATCAATGCCCCTGTAATATAATTTCCCGGGAACAGCTACGATTTTTCCATCCTCTGTTGTGTAGCCCACAACATCTCCGATATTTGTGAGCCCTACCAGGACGCCTGTTCCATTTGAATTGCGGAGTCCCCGTTTGACATCATATTTCTCGAAAAGCGAACTTTCTATTTCGCACGACTGCCTGACAGGCTCCACAAGCTTTGAAACGAAATTTTCATCTGCCATCGTACTGATTTTTTAAGATTCATAATTAAATCTATTTTCTGATCTGGCCATTGCCCTCAATAATCCATTTATACGTAGTAAGTTCCTCCAGGCCCATTGGTCCCCTTGCATGAAGTTTCTGCGTTGAAATGCCTATTTCAGCGCCCAGTCCGAATTCCCCTCCGTCGGTGAATGCGGTCGAGGTATTCGAGTAGACCGAAGATGCATCAACACTGCTTAAGAAGAGGTTAATCCGTTCATTTTTTTCTGAAATAATGGCTTCACTATGTTTCGATCCGTATTTCAGGATATGCTCAAGGGCATCCCCGATCGTTGACACTGTTTTAATAGCCATCTTATATGACAGAAATTCAGTGCCGTATGCATCCTTTGTTGCCTTATGGAGAAGCGTTGCAGGATATTTACCCTTTAATGCTTTAAACGCCTTGTTATCAGCGTAAATTTCCACTCCGGCATCAGGACATAATCCCACAAGGTAATCCAGATCGCCGAGTCTCTTCTCATGGACAATCAGACAATCGAGAGCGTTGCACACACTTACCCTCCTGGTTTTGGCATTGTTGATAATCTCTCTTCCTTTTGCCATGTCCCCGAATTCATCAAAATATGTATGGCAAATCCCTGCACCGGTCTCTATAACAGGAACTGATGCGAACGTCCGTACAAAATCGATAAAGCTTTTGCTGCCTCGGGGAATAATCAGATCAACATAGCCCCTGGCGTTGAGCAATTGCTTTGTTACTTTACGGCCAGGGGGAAGGAGTGTAATAATATTCGGATCCAGTCCGCTGAGTTTCAATGCATTCTTAATTAGAGTCGCTATTGCCGAATTTGAATGCACGGCTTCGCTGCCTCCTTTCAGCACACTGGCATTACCCGATTTCAGACAGAGCGAGAAGACGTCAGAAGTAACATTGGGCCTTGCCTCATAAATAACGCCCACCACCCCGAAGGGAACAGATACCCTTCTTATTTTCAATCCGTTTGGCCTGATATTTTGCGATATGGTCCTGCCAAGAGGCGATTTCAATCCCGCAACATTCCTGATGTCATCCGACATTCCCCTGATCCTGCCGTGATCGAGCAGCAACCTGTCATACCGGGCATCGGAGCTGTGCATATGCGACAGGTCCCTTTTGTTTTCCTCAAGGATTAATTCCTGATTTATTAACAAATCATCTGCTACACTGATAAGTACACTGTCAACCAATTCGTTATCTATGGTATTCAGCGTCCGGGCTGCCTCGGCGGCATTTCTTAATGTTGTCTTAAGATTCATTATCTGTGTCCTTTACAGTAGCTCCTGCAATTATTCCGGTCATGTTGTGCTCGTCCAGAACAAGGTAATGGTAATGGATAAAAGGCCTGTTTTCTTTTTCCCCTTTACATAGTTTAGCTTTTTCCGAATCGTACTGAGATTTTCCCAGCCCGATACTTTCCCCATTCTCGTCGAGGATCCTTACAATATCCCCTTTTCCGAAATATCCTTCGACCTTTGTAATGCCTATCAGCAGCAGACTCGAAGCTTTATCTCCAAGGAGGGCATCCTTTGCTCCTGCATTGACGTAAACAACGCCTCTGGCAAACGTATCGGAATGGTAAAGCCATTTTTTTACACTTCG
>JBAVOD010000016.1:0-3116 GCA_049691735.1 Bacteroidales bacterium | reverse complement strand
GTGCACGGCAGGGGAGGAGATCGGGATCAGGAGTAAAAAAGCTATGAAGGAGGGGGATCTGCTTACGGGGTATGTTTATGATGTTATCGGAAGCGAAATCGCAGAGGCCGCAGCGGATCTGATGCAGGAGAGGCTCGGATTATCTGTTTCGCAGGAAGGAAAGAAGACAACAAACCGCTACAGTCCCGGCTATTGCGGCTGGGATGTTGCCGAACAGCACAAACTCTTCAGCCTTATCCCTGAAAATTTTTGCGGTATAAGGCTCACACCCTCTGCCCTTATGGACCCGATAAAATCAATTAGCGGCTTTATTGGCGTGGGTGAGAGGGTGAAAACCAATCAGTACCTATGCAAAATATGTAACATGCGCGACTGCATCTACAAAAGGAAGAAAAGCTGAGCCGTTATAAACATCATACTACATTCAGCTATATTTTGACATTACCGGTACCGTAAGGTGCTCTTTGCGGACGGGACAGCATTGCATTTGCTTCCGGATCGTTCACGAATTTTTCGGCATCCGGTTCCCAGTACAGTTTTCTTCCAATCTTCATTGCGATATGTGTAACAAGGCATACCGTGCATGCACGATGCCCGATCTCAACCGGAGAGATCGGCTCTTTTCTTGATTTGATACAGTCGAGCCAGTTACCATGCTGTTCGTTGCTTACATACAGGTGTATTTCATTCTCCTTTATTTCTGATGTGAGGATTTTTGGGTCGCTTGCCTCAAGTGCTTTGGCGCCACGCCCCTGTGGTACGGGATCACTGGGGGTTGCCTGGTAGGCGCCGCGTGTTACGAAGATCCAGCCTTCACTTCCTTCGTACCGGATACCATTGGGATATCCGCCGCTCGTAAGCTGGGTGATACCAATTTTGTATTCAGCTTTCGACATGAAGTCACCATGGACATCCCACAGACCTGATTTGGGGAACTGAGCCACGGCTTCAATTGAAATCGGACCGGTCAGTTCCGTATCCATACCCCATGCTGCCGAATCGAAGTGATGCTGCCCCCAACCGGTGATCATTCCTGCTCCGAACTGCTCGCATCTCAACCAGCCCGGCCGGCTTGTAATACTGTTTTGAGAATGGACCCTCATTTCGGTATAGTAAACCTCAGGAGTTGATCCCAGCCAGGCATCGTAGTTGAGGTTTTTGGGAACGGGTTGCCCGGGGGCTTCGGGTCCGGAAGGATCTCCCGGCAGTCCTATCTTTACAGTGTGAAGCCTGCCTATACGGCCATTCCTCACCAGTTCTGCAGCAACGCGGAATTGAGGGGATGATCTCTGCTGCGTGCCAACCTGGAGTATCACCCCTCTACTTCTTACCAGATCGCTGAGCTGTCTTCCTTCATTAATTGTCAGGGATGTAGGCTTCTGGACATAAATATCCTTGCCGGCAAGAGCAGCTTCCATGGCCGGCTGGGCATGCCAGTGGTCAGGCGTTGAAATGATCACTGCATCAATTCCTTTGTCGGCGAGTATTTCACGATAGTCACCGTAGGTTAAGACATTAACATAACCGGCTTTTCCGGTCTTTCTGGCATAGTAGTTTTCGATGAATTCTTTGCCTTTGGCAAGCCTGTTGGAGTCAAAGTCTGCAACAGCGACAACTTTTGCGACATCATATTTCAGGGTTTCCGCAAGGTCATGCGTCATGGCAATCCTGCCAAAGCCGATCTGTCCTATGTTTATCATGTCGCTGGGCGGATTCTTGCCAATAACCGAAGAGGGTACAATGGTTGGCAGTATTACTGTTCCTGCAGCAGCCGTTATCGAGCTGCTAATGAATTTCCTTCTTTTCATGCTCATTTTGTCGCGATTGATTATATAAATTAATGATAGTGGTCAGTCGTTTCAGGATTATTTTTCCTTTATTACAGATATCTCAGGGGGATAGGCAAAATAATTCCACGCACTCTCCGCCTGTTCCTTGTCAACCCGGCCGTTAAAGACAAGGAACCTGTATCTGAGAAAATAATTCTGCCTGGGATTCAGCAGCCAGTCCATATTCTTGGTCGGGCAGAAATTTGCAAACATGTCGCCTCTGTTATTCATGTTCTCCGGCCATATTCGCAGAGGTTCGGGATAATTGTAGTTTGTCGGGAATGACATCATTACAACACCTGCATAATCATCATCGATAGTGCCCTGTACAATGCACCAGCGGGCTTTGGAGCCGTCGGCATCCTTGCGCGTCCGGCCTTCAGATGTAAGCACCATGCTGTTGTTCTTATCCCATTTTTCCGTTGTCCTCCATCCAAGACCCGCATAACGGTATTCCAGAATCCTGAACGGACTGTCACCTGCAGGATTCATCTGGATGTTAAAATCGACGATATAGGAATTCTGGTCTTTACGGAGCCTGAATACCCTTACATTCTGCAACTCGTTCATGGCAACCTTTTTTACTCCATCTCTGGCGAAAACCACATGTTCATGAAGCGCTTCAAATTCCCCGTAAACTGACCCTTCATCCGTTGAAACGAAATTTGCGAAACGCACAGTACCCTGTTTTGAATTCAAATTCCAGAAGTCAATGGTATCACCCTCATATTCAACATGGGTCCAGGGATTCCATATACCGTAATGATGGTAATGATCGCGCGGCTGGATACGTGTAAGTACCTGACCATGAGGTGCCCACAAAGGATGGATAAATCCGCTCCTTCCGTAAGCACTGTCAATTCCGGCCGGAGGATAGGCGGTTTTAAATACATACTGCAGGAGATTTTTACTTCCGTCGCTTATTGTAAGAATACCGTCATCTTCCTTAATTTCCATGACTTCAGGACGCGTGGCTTTTCCACTGACCAGTTCATAGACCTTCCTGGCTCCGGGTTTATCGCTGCCCGCGACCAGCCAGTGGATTCTACGGCTGATGCCCTGTTCGCTCTGAAAAGGAACTTCGGTCCGTGATGAGCCTTCTACTTCATACAGCGCAAGAAGAGTGTCCGATAGAAAGGTAATATCCTGGAGATCAAGGCTTACCGGGATATCCAGTCCGGCAGCCGGTTTGGGTAGTTCAACAACCAGAGTGGCTATTTTCTGGGAACTGGCATTCATTGCCGGCAGGCAAATGAGCACCAGCAACGCGATCCTGCTTGCAAGTTT
>JBAVOD010000015.1:0-19569 GCA_049691735.1 Bacteroidales bacterium | reverse complement strand
GACCTGCACGACCTGCATGACCTGCACGACCTGCACGACCTGCATGCCGTATCTATCAGCAAGCCACTACACCTTTCCAGTACCCGATCGATTCAGCAATTCCCGGAAGCGGATCCTTCATATCTTTTTCAAATTCGAGGCTGCAGCTTCCTGAGTAATTTATTTTCCGAAGGGTAGCAACAACTTTCGGTATATCAATGATCCCTCTTCCCATCTCCACTGTAACTCCTTCCTTTGAGGCCTTATCAACGTCTTTTATGTGCATATCGTAAATCCTGCCGGCATACCTTTCTATATCCTGTGACGGATCTGCACCATCCCTGACCGAGTGCCCGATATCGATGCAGATACCCATCCGCGGATCCAGATCCTTTACATGGTCCCATATATCAGTGGCATTAGGATAGAGCGGATTGTCGGGCCCATGGTTATGGATTGCCAGCTTAAAGTCATATTGTTTTATCTTCTTTTCGACATACGGGAGCAATCCGTAATCGGGTGCGCCGACAATCATATTAACTCCGGCCATCCTTGCATATTCAAATGCCTGATCGACAGCTGCTTCGCTTTTCATGTAAACCACTCCCACAGTATAGACATTTATCCCTGCATTTTTGAATTTGTCAATTACGGCAGTGATCTGCTCCTGTGTGCTGTTCATGGGCATATGAAAATCCTTGAGCGAAAGGTTGGTCACACCTACCCGCTTCATCATCATTATAGTCTGATCAATTGTAAATTCCCTGAAAGTATAACCCGCCATGCCAGGTGTGAATAAGTCAGTTTTCCGCGCAGCAGGACTACCAAAGGAGGGTAAGCCGTTAAATGATGTTATCCCGGCGGCTGCAACCCCCGCACCGGTTAGTTTCAAAAATTGTCTGCGTGAGTTCATAATTTTGCTATTGATAATTACTTGTGGAAATCAGGGTCCGGATTATCCTCAAAGTTTATAAAATGCAGTTCATTGGCCCGGCTTTAATTTCGCTTTGCGACTGTCAGGTTATTATCTATAAGCCGGCTGTTATAGCTCTGTATTATTGCCTTAAGCTTCTCTTCCATTGTATTTTGCAGAGCTTCATCCTGACCAAAAATATTCTTTTCGAGCAACCGGTCCTGCTTATAATCATACATCCCGGCAGGCTTGTTATCAACCATTTCGAGCATGTGATCTTTCATGAAAAGCTGGTATGTACTGCCTGAGGTGTTAAAGGCAAAGGATTCGGTAGAATCATCCAGAAGATTGTTTCCAAAGGCAATGTACTCGCCGTCATAATTGAGATAACTCAAAATTGTCGGCATGATGTCGATCTGCTGTGCTATACGTTTCTTAATCCCCTTAAGATCGCTTCCCGGTTTGAAGAAAATGATGGGCACGCAGTACGAACCGAAATTATTCTGGAATTCCTTGTGCACCGACTCATTTGTATGGTCAGCAGTTATTACAAAGAGCGTATTTGCATACCATGGCTGTTTCCTTGCTTCCTGGAAGTATTCCTGCAATGCATGGTCGGTGTAGCCGACAACTTCAAGGATTGGCACAGGGCCCTTAGGAAATTTATTCCTGTACTTCTCAGGGACCTTAAACGGGTGGTGAGAAGAAATGGAAAAGACGGATGCCAGGAATGGCTGTTTGAATGTATTGAGCTTCTTGCAGAAAAACTGGAAAAAAGGTTCATCCCATACGCCCCACATACCATCGAAATCCTTTGGCTCAGGGTACTCGCTGAGACCGAAATAATCGTCAAATCCGGCCATTGCTGAGAACGAATCAAATCCCATTGATCCGTTCGGGGCGCCGTGGAAGAAGGCAGAGTAATATCCTTTTGTCTTCAGAAGGGCAGGTAACCCGTTGATGGCATCATTCGCATAATGTGAAATAGTGTAAGGTGTTTCAAGCGAAGGGATCGAAGCAAATATTGATGGCATTGCCTCAATGGATTTCTTGCCATTAGCCAGCGACACATCGAATGTGAGACTTACGCTTATCAGTGAATCAAGGAAAGGTGAATAGCCCTTATAACTGCCGCCCTCCAGATCCTTGTTGAGGGCACCGATATATTCCCTTGCAAAGCTCTCCATTACGAAAATAACCACGTTCTCCCGGCGGAAAGGGCCATCCGGTTTGGGAGTGTAATGAGGGTTATAAAGCTCCCTGAGCTTTGCTTCATCGAAGAACTCATATTTTACAAGCGCTTTCTTGTTAATCGTTCTTATGAGGCTGAAGGGTGTGTTCAGAACTATAGCGACATCGCGGGGGTTTTTAACGTACCTGGCTGCATTGCTGATGCTTATCGGACGGGTGGAGTGCCTGTACCCGCCCCGCGCTGCGACAACAACGAGTCCGGCAATAAGCGGGATCATCAGAATGTTCACTACATAATAAGCCAGTCTGTTTTTAACTACCGGTTTAATTACCTTCATCTGGTTATAAAGGAATACCATAAGAAAAATGAGAAGGATCCCAAATACAACAAGATGCCAGTAATCGAACTGGAACTTGAAGAAAAGCTTGACCAGGTTATTCTCATGCTCGAAAGTCTGGAACACGTCACTTGTCGCCCTTTTAAGCACAAACCTGTAGTAGATGAAATCAGCGCAGTTCGCGAAGATTGCCAGGCCATTTGTGATCAGAAACAGGTACTTCAGAAACTTCTGATAAACCTTGTTGTATCTGAATTCGAAGGGAATGATATTCAGAAGTATGAATAGCATGTTGATGTAAACTGCTGCAGATATATCGAAAACAAGACCGCCCCTGAAAATGGTAAGCAGCCCCCCGAAAGGTATATCCGGGAACATCCTGTAATTGAAGACATAGAAGCCGATCCGGCAGAGCGAAAAAATAAGCATTACAAGAAAGATCCTGTAAGCCAGGGCTACATAGATGTTCCTTGATTTGAACAGGCTTCTCATTCAGCAGATATGGAAGTTAACCTGACTTCCTGGTAAAAGTCCAGTCACGGCAGAAAAATTATCTGCTAAAGATAAAAATAGAATCTCTATTGAGGCTGAGACAGTTTTATATTTTTAATCCACATCAGTTTTGATTGTTCAGCAGCAGGAGCGCTCATTGCAGAAGGCCTTCCCATACCACCTGGCATTCCCCCTCCTCCACCACGGGAACCGCCACCCGAGCGGCCCCCGCGACCGCCTGATGGCATTCCGCCAGCCTCCGCCGGAGGCATCTGAGGGGGTTCGGGATTTCCGGTTGTTACCGTGCCTCCATATTCAAGACCCAAAGAAAATGGCTGGTTATTGGTCAACGATAACCGTGAAACAGGCATACAAAGCAAATAGTGAAGGATCCCCTGATCATCATATTTAACAAATCCATGAAAATCATCGGGATTGGATGCAGGAATAATGCTTTTCTCCTGATTACCGAAGCCTATAAGCTGGATTTTATTTGCCATAGCTATAGGGCTTTCAGTATCTGCATTACCCTGTTTGGCTGCTAATTTTGCGCCTATCGGAAACCGGATCCCAGTCTTTTTTTGATTTTTGCCGGCTTCATTTATCCAGACACTGAATCCCTCCTGGAGGATCTTGTACTCAACCCCGGAATCTTCGATTTTCATAAACAGGTATAAGAACCTGTCATCATTCGAAATGTAATAATAAAGGTTGCCCTTTTTGAAGAATCCATAACTCCCGGCCGGAATTGCAGCAGGATCGGGAGCATTTTTTTGCCAGATACTCCAGGATTTCTCTTCCTGTGAGTAAAGTGGAACAATGAAAAGCGTGATTAAAAATGCGACGATAATCCTCATGGAATTTAATATTTTTCAGGTTGAACAAAATTAAAATAAAAAGTCAGACAACAGAATTACAATATTCAAATCCCTGCCATATGTGGGCCTATTCAAGGTATGTGTATCCGTACAATCCCGACCTGTAATTTGAAAGAAATTCCTTTCCCTCCTCAAGGGTGATGATCCCGGCTTTAACTGAACTGGTTACCCATGTTTCGACTGTCCGTACCATCTTCTTGGGATTGTACTGAACGTACTCGAGTACTTCTGCAACCGTTTCTCCGTCAATTACCTGGTCGATCTTGTAACCATCCTTGTCCACGGTCACATGTACTGCATTTGTGTCGCCGAACAGGTTATGAAGATCTCCCAGGATCTCCTGGTAAGCACCGATAAGAAAAGCACCCATATAATAAGATTCTTTGTTGCGGAGCGAATGTGTAGGCAGGTAGTGTGATGAATTCCTGGTTGAGATGAAATTGTCAATCTTTCCGTCAGAATCACAGGTCATATCCTGGATTGTTGCCGACCGCAACGGCTCCTCGTTGAGCCTGTGTATTGGCATAATGGGGAAGATCTGGTCGATAGCCCATGCATCAGGAAGCGACTGGAAGAGAGAGAAGTTACAGAAGTACTTGTCGGAAAGGATCCTCGATATCTGCCTCAATTCATCGGGCACGTGCTTTGTTATGTTGGCAATCTGGTAAACCCTCCGGGCTATTGACCAGAAGAGTCTTTCAATCTGGGCACGGGTTTTAAGGTCGATAAGCCCAAGGCTGAACCTGTCGAGGGCTTCCTCCCTTATCTGTTGTGCATCGTGCCATGTTTCAAGCATTCGGGGCTGATTAACATTATCCCAGAGCACATAAAGTTCTCTAACAAGCTCGTGGTCATTATCGCTGATCACCTCTTCGTCATCCCAGGATGGAAGGGTTGTAGTTTCAAGGACTTCAAAGATAAGAACTGAATGATGGGCCGTAAGTGATCGTCCTGATTCGGTTATAATATTCGGATGCGGAATATTGTTTTTATCTGCGGCGTCAACAAAAGTACTTATTGAGTCATTTACATACTCCTGAATGGTGTAGTTCATACTGCTTTCGCTGTTCGACGATCCGGTACCGTCATAATCAACGCCCAGACCACCTCCGATATCAACAAACTCAACTTCGAAGCCCATCTTCCGGAGCTGAACATAAAACTGCGAAGCCTCCCTCAGAGCCACCTTGATCCGCCTGATCTTTGTTACCTGACTCCCGATGTGGAAATGAATGAGCTTGACGCAATCCCTCAGCTTGTTTCTTTCAATAAAGTCGATTGCTTCGAGCAGTTCACTTGATGTAAGCCCGAATTTGCTGATGTCGCCACCTGAGTCTTCCCACTTGCCGCTCCCGACACTGGCGAGCTTTATCCTGATCCCAAGGTTGGGCTTTACCTTTAATCGTTTGGCAATGTTTGCCACAAGCTTGAGCTCATTTAGCTTTTCAATCACAAGGAATATCCTCTTCCCCATCTTCTGCGCAAGAAGTGCCAGCTCAATATAGTCCTCATCCTTATACCCGTTGCAGATTATAAGCGATTCGGGATCAGTGTTAATGGCAATGACTGCATGAAGCTCAGGCTTGGAGCCGGCTTCGAGGCCGATATTGAATTTCTTCCCGTGACTTACGATCTCTTCCACCACGGGGCGCATCTGGTTTACCTTTATCGGATAGATTATGAAGTTCTGCGCCTTATATCCGTATTCCTCCGATGCCGATTTGAAGCAGGCGGAAATGTTTTTGATCCGGTCGTCAAGGATGTCCGGGAATCGTAAAAGCACAGGTGTCGAAACATCTGAAAGAGTCAGCTCATCCAGGAGTTCCTTGAGGTCAACTGCTATACCGTTTTTCTGCGGAGTGACTTCAACGTTTCCCTTCTCGTTTATAGAAAAATACCCATCACCCCAGCCGTTTATATTATAAAGCTCAGCAGAGTCGTCAATTCGCCATTTTCTCATTTTATTCGATCTTCCAGGTTCTGATAATAATTACCCAAAAAATATTTTTGCAATGTTATTAAATTAATGGGATTTATGGATATGTGCAGAGAAATATCTTGGAAAGACGGAGCCGCATGCCGGAAACTTTTAGCGACCCCCCAACCCCCCTGTGAGGGGGGGGATGTCAGTGCATTCTGATTTTCTTATCTGCAACCACATAAGCGTTCGTTAAAGAGATCATGGACCCCTCTGCCCTGGCGGGCACCTCCCCTGAGCGTTCGTTAAAGAGATCATGGACCCCTCTGCCCTGGCGGGCACCTCCCCTGAGAGGGGAGGAGGTACTGGTTATAGAATAAGCTTTTGTGTTGATTCGAGAAAGCCTCCCGGGGGTGGAACCGAAACTGCACGACTTCAGACTTGCACGACCTGCACGACTTGCACGACCTGCACGACCTGCACGACCTGCACGACCTATTTCAATGGCACCGTACTTAATTCTGTCTTATTCAGGATTTTATAGATTGGATACGGATTATATCCCATCCCCCATTGAGGAACAAGGTAGCGGTCAAGGAAATTCCATGTCAGCAAACCGTCATCCGATTCCGGTTCAAGCAGATAGGCCGCAACATCGGCCAGAGGCTGAGCCGTCCTTACCACAATCGTCCCCGAAGGAAAATCAATTGAGGTCTCTTCGAACTTACCCTCAACAGTATTCGTGTAATGCCCCTGGTTAAGCCTTGGCGCACCATTGAGATCGGTTATCCTGAACTCCTCAACCCCAAGTTTTGAGGGCTTTGAAAGACTTTCAAGCCTGATGCCGTGCAATTTAAGCAGACCAATCACAGCAGGATCATGAACGGTTATCAGATATGCATATGGAAATCTCACGCTCTTCGAGGGATAATAGTCAATATAATAGGGTACTGTAACGTCTTCCCGGTGATCGGTCTTCCTGTAGATCTTCCTTCCATTCGAATCGGCCACAAGCTGGGCTTCGTACGTCATTATGGTAACTTTCTCAGGAAGGGCCCGCACCTTAAAACCGACAGGGAATGAATCCTTCACGGTAGGATTCAGTCCGCGAGCAATTGTTCTTTCATCCGCCTTCTTCAGCATCCCTCTGATCTCATCCTTATGCGCCGAAACATAGTCACCAAGCGACCAGATAAGGTTATAGCAGCCTTTCACCCTTGATTCGAAACCGGCATACACATAATTCTCATTCAGAATAGCAAGACGGTTCCTTAAGCCATAATAATTGGTCATATACCTCGGCTCAAACGCGTCGTAGAACCAGCCGGTCTCAGGTTTGAGCAGATCATTGAATTCACCGTAAAAGCAATTCAGGGTCTTATATTTGTTCAGCAGTGTTGCCGACATCTGAGGAACCATCTTTGTGCGCATGTAATAAATGAGGGAAGTATCACCTGCCGGATTTACCATCCATGTGAATGTTACCGGTTCAACATGGTAGGATCCGTCGGTGGTGTGACAATCCATGAAAACTGCAGGATCCCATTTGTCAAAAATATTCGAGATAGCGCCCCTTACCTCGGGAGATTCGGCTTTCATGGCATCGCGGTTGAGGTCGAGGAACTGTCCGTTATACCTCACCCCCACCCCGTTGACCGGACCATTCTGGTAAGTCCGGTTCCGTGGGCTTATCGGTTCATTTCCGTCGGGATTGAAAATAGGGCATATAAGAAAGACTACGTCCCTTAGAAGAACAGGATCCTTTTCTTTGAGAAGATCCCTGGCAAACATAAGAGTGGCTTCTTTACCCTCGACTTCACCTGCATGGATGTTGGCCTGCACATATACCACTATCCTTCCGTCATTCCTGATGCTTTCAGGTGACTGTGGAAGCGGCTTTCCTATTATAAGCAGGGGAACTTCCCTGCCTTCAACCGACTTTGCAATGTTCCCGACCCTGACATATGGCGAGGACTTTTTCAGCTTTTCAATAAAGGAAATAACATCAGCATAAGTTGATGTAGATTTGAAGCCTGACTTTTCAGCAGTTGTCAGAAGATTCTCCTGGCTTTTTGCAGCTGGTAAGGCAAGGGCAACCATTGCCCATAATGCGATTAACCTTCTCATTTGAAATATTGCGATTTATATTCTGCCAATAATAACAGTTTTTTGATAACGTTGTTACCGACAGAGGTTGATATTAAGGCAGGGACTTTGGAACAGGAAGGTAAATAAAAATTTATTTGGCTAATTCAATTTTTATTATGTAGCTTAGCGCCTTTAATTTTAAAATCAAAGCAAAATGAACAAAGGAACAGTTAAATTTTTCAATGTGTCAAAAGGATTCGGATTCATTAAGGATGCAGAATCGGATAATGAGTATTTCGTTCATGCAACGGGATTAATCGACAAGATCAAGGAGAATGACGAAGTAACATTTGAACTTGCTGAGGGTAAAAAAGGTATTAATGCGATAAATGTTAAACTAGCATAAGCATTTGATCACCAAGGAATTTTTAAGAAAGGGGCTTCTTTGAAAGCCCCTTTTTATTTGATAAAACCTCAAATCAATAAGCTATCTACTCTTTTCAGCTTTTTTAGCTTTCTTTTCAGCACGCTTTTCTTTTAGGGTCTTGGCAGGTTGTTTTTTGACCTTGGACTGTTCCTTTGCTTTTTCGTGTGACATGACTCTGAAATTTTACTGTTAAACAAGAAACCCAAATATAAGCAAAATCTTCAAATCTGTAACCCGGACATTATTCAGTCATTTCCTTCCCCAGAAGCGAAGCCGCATTTTTGTCGAGGTACCATAACAATTTGCCATTTGTCGGAACTACATAAGATGCCGGTAAATGCCTGGTCCTGCTTCTGCCCCCGGCAACTTTTTTGACCACACCTGCCTTGTCCGGCCCTGTAACCAGAAAGAGGACTTCCGCAGCGTTATTTATGACCTTTCCGGTAATTGTGAGCCTTTGCTGCCCGGTTTGGGGATGAACTGCCGAAACACAGATCCTGTCGGAGCTGAAAAGATGTTCGTTTCCGGGGAAAATTGAAGCTGTATGTCCGTCATCGCCAAGTCCCAGCATTATGAGGTCGAAACAGGGCAATCCGTCCCTTTCGGGAACAGTCTTATATATTTCGAGTGAATAAAACAGGGCTTCCTTGTCAGGATCCTCCTCCCCTTTCATCCTGTGGACATTTGAAGATGGAATATTGATATTTCCAAGCAAGGTTTTCTTTGTCATTCCATAATTGCTTTCAGGATCATCAGGAGGGACGCACCTTTCATCAACCCAGAAGATATGAACATAGTTCCAGTTGATCGCTGTGGTAAATTTATTTCCCAGTAAGCTGAAAAGATCCTTTGGAGTATTCCCGCCGGAAACAGCAACCATAAAGGAAGATTTTCGTGAAGCGGCCGCATTGATTTTTTCGGCCAGATCGGATGCAAGGGATTCAGCAAGCTCATCTGGCGTGAGGAAGATTTTGACTGACTTTCCCATCTTATTTAATCTTATCTGTGAACATGGCAATAATTCAAGTTTACGGGTCCTTGACAATTATAACTCGCAGTAGTGTTCCTCGTCCGCGAGGTTCTTGCTCGGGTACCGCCAGGATATTCCCTCACTCTCAAACAGGTTATTTGAAACGTCCGGTCCCCAGGTACCTGCGGGATATCCATAGATCTTTATTTCCGGATTATGCTTCCAGGCATTAAGGATCGGATCGATGAATTTCCATGCTGTTTCGACCTCATCATCCCTTAAGAAAAGCGTCGAATCACCCAGCATCACGTCATGCAGAAGGCGCTCGTATGCCGAGGGGATCCTGATGGCAGCAAGATCCTTGTAGTGGAATTCCATGCTTACGTTCTTCACATTGAATCCGGCACCCGGATCCTTCATGTCAAACCTCATAACGATCCCTTCATCAGGCTGGATCCTAATGATAAGGTGATTTCCGGTTACCTGTCCGGCTTCCCTCCAGAAGAGGTGATGCGGCGTCTGCCTGAAATGAATGACTACCTCAGTGACCTTTGTCGGCATCCTTTTGCCTGTTCTGACATAAAATGGTACGCCACCCCATCTCCAGTTATTAATGAAAAATTTTACAGCGACATAGGTCTCGGTCCTCGAGCGTACATCCACATCCTTCTCGTACCGGTATCCGGTAATGCATTCACCCCTTATCCTCGAACCTGTGTACTGGCCTCTTATAACCTGCTTCTCAACGTCTTCTTCCCTGATCGGCTGTAATGACTGGAGTACCTTCAGGACTTCGTTCCTGATAGCGTCAGCCCCCAGAGAGGATGGCGGCTCCATTGCTGTCAGTCCCACCAGCTGGAGCAGATGATTCTGGAACATATCCCTTAAAGCACCTGCTGAATCGTAATATCCCCCACGCATTTCAACGCCGATATCCTCTGCTGATGTGATCTCAACCCTGTGGACATAATTCCTGTTCCAGAGAGGTTCAAAAATCCCGTTTGAAAATCTCATGACAAGAAGATTCTGTACTGTCTCCTTTCCAAGGTAGTGGTCGATCCTGTAGATCTGATCCTCGGGAATGATACCGTGCAGGGCGCTATTAAGCTTCCGGCTCGATTCAAGGTCATATCCGAACGGCTTTTCATAAATGAACCTTCTGAAACCATCTCCCTGTGATATAAGGCCCGCTCCGGAAAGATTTTCGGAGATAGTCTCATAAACACTGGGAGGTGTGGCCATATAAAAAATAATATTCTTCCCTATCTTCAGATTCCCGGCAATCTTGTCAAGGTTCGTCCTCAGTACTTCATACCCCGAAGCATCTGAATAATCAACACGTTGATATTCAAAGTATTCTGTGAAACTTGCAACTAATGCCGGATCTAATTTATTTTCGGAATGGGTTATGATCGCTTCAGCCATCTCCTTTCTGAAACTCTCAGTTGTGAGGTCAGTCCTGCCAATGCCGATGAGGGCAAAGATCTGCGGAAGGAGGTTCTGCTCTTTTAAGGAACAAATTGCGGGCACAAGCATCCTTGCGGCCAGGTCGCCGGTTGCGCCAAAAATAACAAATATAAGATTATCAGGCTTTTTCATTTTTACCTTCAAGTTATCCAAGTTGTAAATTAAACCAATTAACGTTCAAAATGTTAACTGCAAGTCGCGATACTTTTGATCATCCGGTATTGAATCATATAAATTTAAGAAAAAACCGGGCTTCCTGAATTTGCCCCTAGATCCCCCAAATGGGGGACTTGAACTTCGTATTTATTTTTTGCTCCTTGTGACTTTAACTACTGCACTTTCTTTCCCCTCCCCATCTTGGGAGGTCAGGGGGCCCAGGGGGGTGGACAATTCAGGGGGCAGGGGGTGGACAGAGTGTGGAAATTTCATGGGCGTGGGCCAGACCGGATTAAAATGTTTAAAACTTTTTAAGTCATTTTCATGTTTTATTAACTTTTTTGTCAATATTTGTAAAAAATTTAAAGATTATTTCGCGAAACGATCGCAAATTGTCAGACATATGAGAAATTTCGGATTTATCACACATACATTATATATTGCGAGGTCAAAAGGATTAGGTTGAGAATGGCATATTATTAGTATTAAGGATGACCGTTCTCTCAGGCACAGAGGACGGTTTTTTTGTGAAAGACAAATATTGATTGAATCAATTATTTAAGATGGAAATAAGCAGACCAGTTGAGAAAGGATTGTACCGGTCCGGGTTTGAACATGGAAGCTGTGGGATCGGTTTTGTAGCCCACATAAAGGGGAAAAAATCGCATTCGATAATTACCAGAGGTCTGGATATACTCAGGAATATGACTCACAGGGGAGCCGAGGGAGCTGATTCCATGACCGGCGACGGAGCAGGTATCATGCTGCAGGTTCCCAGGGATTTTTACCTGATACAGGGCTATTCATTACCTCCGGAAGGCCAGTTCGGAACGGGGCTTATCTTCCTGCCCCGAAATTCTGAGGAAGCGGAAAGATGCGAAGAGATATTACTGGATACGGTAAGGGAAGAAGGAGTGAATGTCATCGGTTTCAGGGAAGTGCCCCGGAATAATTCCACAATCGGGAACATCGCCAGGCAGGCAGAACCGAGGATTGAACAGATTTTGCTCGGGGCCGACATTCCCCAGGACGACCTGGAGAGAAAGCTTTATATAATCAGAAAGAGGGCTGAAAAGAAGATAAGGAATTCTGACATAACTCAGAAAAATTTCTTCTACATCCCGAGTCTCTCGACAAAAGTCCTTGTATACAAGGGGATGCTGACATCAATACAGCTTGCCGAGTATTATGAGGATCTGAACGATGAACGGTTTCAGAGCGCCATTGCAATGGTGCATTCAAGGTTCAGTACCAACACTTTTCCGAGCTGGGATCTTGCACAGCCTTTCAGGGTTCTGGGGCACAATGGAGAAATTAATACAATCAAGGGTAACAGGATGTGGATGGAAGCAAGGGAGTCAATTCTTCGTTCGGATAAGCTTGGCGACCTCGAAAGGATCTATCCTGTGATTGAACCTGAAAAGAGCGATTCGGCTTCACTTGACAATGTTCTGGAATTCCTTATGATGAGCGGCAAATCGCTTCCATATGCCATGTCGGTACTGATACCCGAATCAATAAATATGAAGAATCCGATCCCGCCTGCGCTCAGGGACTTTTATCATTACCATGCGACTTTCATGGAACCATGGGACGGGCCTGCATCACTTATATTCTCCGATGGCAGATATATTGGCGGGATGCTCGATAGGAACGGTTTGCGGCCATCAAGGTATCTGATCACCGATAGTGATCTTTTTATTATGGGGTCCGAAACAGGAGTTCAGTCCTTTCCGCCTGAGGAGATCATAGAGAAAGGCAGGCTGAAACCAGGTAAGATGCTCCTGGTTGATACAAAGGAAGGAAGGGTTCTGCATGATGAAGAACTCAAAAAGAAGCTGGCTGAAGATTTTCCATATGGAAAATGGATCGATGACAACATGGTAAAACTAGAGGAGATTGAGAGCGGGCACGTTGTTCCTCCTGATATCGGGGAACAGTACGAGAAATACATCACCACCTTCAATTATTCAGATGAAGATATTGAAAAGCTGATCAAGGAAATGGCAGCAACCGGCCGGGAACCTATCGGTTCAATGGGAAATGATGTACCGCTCGTAGTTCTGTCACGGAATCCTTACAGGCTCTTTAACTATTTCAAGCAGTTGTTCGCCCAGGTAACCAACCCTCCGATTGATCCCATAAGGGAAGAACTTGTTATGACCCTTTCAGGCTATATCGGATCGCTTCAGGAGAATCTGCTTGACGAATCGCCGCACCACGTGAAAATGGTAAAATTTAAAAATCCGGTCATTTCAAATACTTATTTCCAGATTGTAAAGAACCTGAGGTACAAGGGATTCTCTGCAGCAATACTTGATATGCATTTTAATCCGGCCGAAGGAGGCGACGGACTGATATCGGCTGTTGACCGGCTTTGTCTTGATGCTGAAAAGGCAGTTGACGAGGGCAGGAATTACATAATCCTGACCGACCGTAATATTACAAAGGAAAAAGCACCGATACCTTCGCTTCTGGCTGTTTCGTCTGTTCATCACTACCTGATAGAAAAACGCAAAAGGATGCAGATTGATATCGTGGTCGAGTCGGCCGAACCACGCGAAGTTATGCATTTTGCGCTTCTCTTCGGATACGGCGCCAGCATCATCAATCCCTATCTGAGCTTTGCTGTTATTGACAGGCTGGTCAAAGCAAAAGCCATCCAGCTCGACTATCAGAAAGCTGAAGAAAACTATATTACATCCCTTAATAAAGGTATCCTGAAGATCATGTCGAAGATGGGGATAAGTACCCTGCGAAGCTACCGTTCCTCCCAGATATTTGAAGTTATAGGGATAAACAGGGACGTGGTTGACAAGTATTTTGCGGGCACGGTCTCGAGGATCGGGGGAATCGGCATGAATGAAATAGCCGAAGAGGTCCGTATTCAGCACCGGAAAGCTTTTGCTGACGACTCTCCTCCATCGCTCATCACGGAGGGACTCTATTCGTTCAGAAAGAAAGGCGAACATCATGCCTGGAATCCGGAAACTATTGCACTCCTCCAATGGAGCACCGCTACCGGCGACAGGGAAAAATTCAGGGAATACCTCAGGAAGGCTGATGAGGACACTGATCATCCGTTGTTCCTGCGGGGCCTGCTCAGGATCCGCAGGAATCCGATCCGTCTTGAGGAAGTTGAGCCGGCAGAAAACATAATGAAACGATTTGTAACAGGAGCAATGTCATTCGGATCAATCAGCCGCGAGGCACATGAAACCATAGCCATGGCAATGAACAGCATCGGCGGAAGGAGCAATACCGGAGAGGGTGGCGAAGATCCTGAGCGGTTCAGGCCGCGTCCTGACGGCAGTTCTGTAAGAAGTGCCATTAAACAGGTGGCCAGCGGCAGATTTGGCGTTACAACCGAATATCTTGTTAATGCCGATGAAATCCAGATAAAGATAGCTCAGGGGGCAAAACCGGGAGAAGGGGGGCAACTGCCGGGACATAAGATCGATAAGATAATTGCAAAAACAAGGTATTCGATCCCCGGGATTACATTGATCTCTCCGCCCCCGCATCACGATATTTATTCAATCGAAGATCTTTCGCAGCTTATCTTCGACCTGAGGAATGTAAATCCGAATGCCAGGATAAGTGTCAAGCTGGTCTCTGCAAGTGGTGTGGGGACAATTGCTGCGGGCGTAACAAAGGCAGGAGCCGACCTTATTACAATCAGCGGTTACGAAGGAGGTACCGGCGCAAGCCCCTCTTCCTCCGTAAAACATGCAGGAGTGCCGCTCGAACTGGGCCTTGCAGAGACCCAACAAACCCTCGTCATGAATAACCTGCGGCGGAAAGTGGTACTGCAGGCGGACGGACAACTGAAAACCGGCAGAGATGTTCTGATGGCTGCACTTCTTGGTGCCGAGGAATTCGGGTTTTCAACCAGCGCACTTATAGTTCTCGGTTGTGTAATGATGCGTAAATGCCATCTGAATACCTGTCCGGTTGGTGTTGCTACGCAAAATCCCGAACTCAGGAAAAGATTCAGGGGCAAATCAGAAAACCTGGTGACATTCTTCAGATTCCTTGCGGAAGATGTGAGGGAGCACCTGGCTGAAACGGGATTCAGAAGCCTTGATGAGGTAATAGGACGTTCCGATCTGCTTGAAAGAAATATGGAGGTTAATCACTGGAAGACAACAAATCTTGATCTCTCTCCGATCCTTAAGATGCCAGGCGAAGCCGTCAAAAATGAGATGCACTGTATTGAGAGCCAGCAAAGTAAATTAAATAACGTTCTCGATACCGAGCTGCTGGCAGAGTCGGAAAAGGCAATCTCATCGGGAGAACCTGTTATTATCCAAAGGACCATTAAAAACACTGACAGGACCACAGGGGCCATGTTATCTGGCAGAATTGCCCGATTGTACGGGTCTGCAGGGCTTCCTGACGGAACAATAAAATGCAGGTTTTCCGGCTCTGCCGGACAGAGCTTTGGAGCATTTCTTGTGCCGGGTGTTGAACTCCGCCTCGAAGGAGACTCAAATGACTATCTCGCCAAAGGGCTGTCAGGAGGCAGGATCATTGTTGTACCACCCGAAGGATCAAAATTTGAACCGGATAAGAATATCATTATCGGGAATACAGTCCTGTACGGGGCAACAAGCGGTGAAGTGTACATCTCCGGAGTCGCCGGGGAGAGATTCGGAGTCAGGAACAGCGGTGCCATAGCTGTGGTGGAAGGAGTGGGAAATCATTGCTGCGAATACATGACTGGAGGAAGGGTGGTTGTCCTGGGTGTGACAGGCAGCAATTTCGCAGCCGGGATGAGCGGGGGAATCGCATATGTTCTGAACGAGAACAACGATTTTGACTATTACTGCAATATGGGAATGGTCGAATTGTCACTTGTCGAGGACAGAAGTGATATAATAGAGCTTACCGATCTGATATCCAGGCATTTCAAATATACCGGGAGTTTGAAGGCCAGGATGATCATTGACAACCCTGATAAATATCTTCAGATGTTCATCAAGGTTATTCCATATGACTACAAGAAAGTTCTGGCTGAACAGAAGCTGGAAGAGATCAGAAAGAAAATCGCAGGGGTGGAGATCGATGTTGACATAAATGCCGGCTGAGAACCCATGCCTGATCATTTACTTAATCTGAATTAAATGGGAGATATTAATGGATTTCTGAAAATAAAGCGAAAGGAGGCAGGCAACCGGCCTGTTCATGAACGGATATGCGACTACAGCGAGGTTGAACAGATCCTGAACAGCGAGGACAGGATGCTTCAGGCTTCAAGATGCATGGATTGCGGTGTCCCTTTCTGCCATTGGAGCTGCCCGGTTGATAATGTGATGCCGGAATGGAACGACCTATTGTATAAAGGCGACTGGAAGAGCGCTTACGAAAGGCTGATCGCGACAAATAACTTTCCCGAGTTCACAGGGAGGATTTGCCCCGCATTATGCGAGCATTCCTGCGTTCTGAACATCGGAAACGATCCTGTGACCATCCGCGAAAATGAAGTGGCAATTGCAGAGAAAGCATTTTCGGAAGGATATGTCAAACCTCTGCCTCCCTCCGTAAGGACAGGAAAGAAAGTGGCTGTTATTGGCAGTGGTCCGGCAGGACTGGCAGCATCGGACCTTTTGAACAAATCGGGCCATACCGTTACCTTGTTTGAAAAGGACGAAAAGCCCGGAGGCCTTCTCAGATTCGGCATTCCGGATTTTAAGCTCAGCAAGGCAACTATTGACCGGCGGGTTGACCTTCTTGTGCGCGAGGGGCTGAATGTTGTGACCGGCACGCAGGTCGGTAAGGATATCCCGGCAAATGACCTGCTGAACAATTACGATGCCATATGCATTGCCATTGGTTCAGGACATCCCCGAGACCTGCAGGTTGAGGGACGTGGATTAAGGGGTATTTATTTTGCCCTTGACTTTCTCACGCACCAGAACAGGGTGAATGCAGGACACTCCCGGAGCCTGTCAGAAAGGATTCCGGCCGAAGACAGAAAAGTACTTATCATCGGAGGGGGAGACACAGGCTCTGATTGTGTCGGCACCGCTATACGGCAGAAAGCTGTGAGTGTTACCCAGATTGAGATACTTCCGAAGCCACCGCTTGTCAGAACTCCCGATAATCCATGGCCATACTACAGCAAAATACTTAAAACAACTACCTCGCACGAGGAGGGCTGCCAGAGGTTCTGGAGCCTGTCAACCGTTAGATTCACGGGGTTGGACGGCTATGTCACCGGAGCAGAGGTTGAAGAGGTCGACTGGGTGCCTGAAAACGGAAAGCTCATAATGAAACCACGACCGGGTACAAGGAGGATAATCGAGACCGATTTTGTACTTCTTGCCCTTGGATTTGTTCATCCGGTTGCGGACGGCCTGCTGAATGACCTTGGAATTGAGCTCGATCAGCGGAAAAACATTAAAACTGATAACTCATTTTCCACAAGCATAAGGAAAGTATTTGCAGCCGGCGATTCAGTCTCCGGTGCCAGCCTGGTTGTGAATGCCATCGCATCGGGACGAAAAGCTGCAAGGTCGATTGACAGTTTTCTCAGAGGCAAATAATTCTGACCTCCTGCCCTTACAGGTTATCGATTGTTTTTTTCAGGTTGCAGATGAAAAATAAGGCTGCGTATATTGGTTTTTGCTTTCGGGTGTATATAAAGTACATTTGACACTTAACCGGATGGAAACGAGAGACCGGAAAGGATGCAAAGAACTCACAGAGATCCACCTGGCAGGCAAAAATTAAGATAATTTTGCAGTAGATTGGACATGAGTAAAAAGCGGATCATATACATTCATATCTTCATCTGGCTGTTCGCATTATTTGCCAATATCCCCTACTTTACCCTTGACCGCCGGATGGCTCCCGAACACATTGTGTCGGACATTATTGGTTTCCTTTACCTGATGGTGGTATTCTACCTGTTTTACCTGGTACTCGTACCTGCCTTCCTGAACAGAAAAAAGATTATTGAATTTTTCAGTTTCTCATTTCTTCTTGTTCTAATTATGCCATTTTTCGGATATACGCTCCTGTTCCTTTCAAGAGCTATCTTCGAAGGTTCGTTCAATGACTTTTACAAAGGATACACTCTCAGGATGCATATGAGCGGTTATTATCCGGTACTTACAGCGGCAGTATTCGGATCATTCTTCAGTGTAATAATTAACTGGTTCACAACTATGAACCAGAAGGCCGAGCTCGACAAACAGAAGATCTCCATTGAGCACGATCTGTTGAAAAGCAAACTGAATCCGCATTTCCTGTTCAACACGCTCAACAATATCGATTCCCTGATACACACCGACCCCGACAAGGCCTCGGAAGCCCTGATACGTCTTTCTGAAATGATGCGCTATCTTACATATGAAACATCCTCAGATCTTGTTGAACTGAAGAAGGAAGTTGAATACCTTACCAACCTGGTGGATCTTCACAGGCTGCGTACCAGATCACCTGAGGATATAGAATTCAGAACAACAGGCAATATGTCTGTAAAAATAGCTCCCGCACTGTTCATTCCTCTCGTTGAGAACAGCTTTAAGTTTGCGGTATACAACGACCGGAGACCTGGCGTGGCGATCTCATTGTCAGCTTCTGACGGCATAATAAAATTCGAGATCAGCAATTCATTCAGAAAAACGGAGGAAGCAGGCAGTAACCATCTTTCGGGCAGCGGAATGATCAATCTGAAAAAACGGCTCGATCTCACCTACCCCGGCAGGTATAATCTGATTGCCGTTCATGAAAATTCGAGGTATATTGTGAACCTGACAATTGATACAAATGATCGCTGACTGCATTGTTATTGACGATGAACCTCTGGCTGTTTCAAAGCTGGCCGGCTTCATAGGAAAGATGGGGTCGCTCAGGCTTGCAGCCACTTTTGATAATGCCGTGGATGCAATAAGCTGGCTCAGGGAGAACCATGCAGACCTCATATTCCTCGACATCCAGATGGAACAGCTGACAGGCATTCAGTTCCTTGAGGCAATTAATTCAAGACCCTTTGTGATAATCACTTCAGCTTATGATCAATATGCCGTGAAAAGCTTTGAGCTGAATGTTGCCGATTATCTTCTGAAACCCTTTTCTTTTCAGAGGTTCGTTCAGGCTGTTGACAAGGTCCTGGAACTTGTCGGCAGGGACCATAAAAATAATGATATACCTGCCAGTGACGATGGTTATATGTTCGTAAAAACCGAATACCGGCTTGAAAGGATCAATTATGACGAGATCCTCTACATTGAAGGTATGAGGGATTACCTCAGGATAGTGTGCAGGGACAGAAAAATAATGACGCTTCAGAGCTTTGCGAAGATCGATGAAAACCTGCCGAATGGAAAATTCTGCAGGGTCCATAAGTCCTACATTGTGGCTCTCGACAAAATAAAGGCAATTGAAAGAGGGGTAATATGCATTGGCGATCAGCGCATCCCCGTCAGCAACACATATAAGGATACTTTCTATTCAAGGCTTAAGTTGTAAAAAAGCTCACCGGATGTTCATATCTCCTCTTTGCCTGAGGAATAAAAATAGTTACTTTTATTCGGCATTGAACGCCACCATTTCACCCTAAAGAACGTGCTATGCGGATAAAACTAATCAGCCTGGTTTTTTTGTTGACAATATCGGCCGCGCATACGATTTCATTTTCCCAGAAGATCGATACAACTACCTTCACGATGAATTCCAGGCTAAGCTTTTATTCGTGCGAAGAAAAGGGTGAGATGCTGCTACATATCCCTTCTTCTCTCACAGC
>JBAVOD010000014.1:0-10535 GCA_049691735.1 Bacteroidales bacterium | reverse complement strand
GAGTGTGATCTCTGAGGTATCCGATAAGATCGACAGGACACTTCTGCTGCCCTCGGGTTATTATGTAACTTACGGAGGGCAGTTCCAGAACCTTGAAGCGGCGAAGGCAAGATTATCTGTTGCCGTGCCAGTGGCTCTCTCACTTATTTTCATATTGCTCTATTTTACGTTCGGATCGGTAAAACAAACCCTGCTTATTTACACGGCGGTCCCTATGGCAGCAATAGGCGGGATCTTTGCCCTGTGGATCCGCGGAATGAACTTTTCAATTTCGGCTGGAGTCGGATTTATCGCGCTCTTTGGAGTCGCAGTGCTTAACGGAATTGTACTTATATCTGAGTTTAACCGTCTTGAGAAAGAGGGAGTTACTGATATCACCGAAAGAGTATACAGGGGTTTGCAGACCCGATTGCGACCAGTACTGATGACTGCGATGGTTGCCTCTCTCGGCTTCCTGCCCATGGCACTCTCCGTGTCGCCCGGTGCAGAAGTACAAAAGCCCCTGGCAACCGTAGTGATCGGAGGGCTGCTGACTTCCACAATCCTTACCCTGGTGGTGCTTCCAATCTTCTATATTGTCTTTTCACGAAGAAGATCAGGGCCGGCCAGGAACAGGATCGGGAACTCTAAACCGCCCGTCACAGCTGTGCTTATCCTCGGTATTATCTTCTTCCCTGCCATTGCAGGTGGCCAGACCAGAACATTTACTCTTGAGGAATCGGTGAAGATGGCAATGGAGAATAATCTTGAAGTCCGCAGCTCTGCATTGTCGGTAAATGAACAGAAGGCATTGCAGGGTGCTTCGTGGGATATCGGAAAAACGGAATTCAATCTTGAATACGGCCAGATCAACTCATACCTGAAGGATAATAATCTTTCGGTCTCACAGTCGGTCTCCTTCCCCACTGTCTATTTAAACCAGCGCAGGCTTGCCACTGAGAGAATTAAAAGCAGCGAATGGCAGCTTAAGGGCTCAATGCTCGATATTGCCACGCAGGTCAAACAGTCCTACTGGCAGCTTGTTTACCTTTATTCAAAGGAACGGCTTCTTGAATACCAGGACAGCCTTTACACTATGTTCATGAAGGCTGCAGAGCTGAGGGCAAAATCGGGTGAAACAAACAAGCTGGAGATGATAACTGCACGATCGCAGAGCCTTGAAATAAAAAACATGAGGCATCAGGCCGGGCTCGATATTGCAATTGTCAGCAGGAACATTAAAACGCTTCTCAACACCAGTTTTGGATTTTATCCCGCCGACACTGTCCTTAAACGGGCAGGGTCTTTGGCCTTATTTGACAGTTCTGCGATTGCTTCCAATCCGGCTCTCGGATTTCTCCGGCAGGAAATTGAGGTATCGAGGAGGCAGAAAGAGCTTGAACGCAGCAGGATAATGCCTGACATCAGCGTTGGCTATTTTAGCCAGACCATTCGCGGAAACCAGGAAATTGACGGTGTTCAGCGTACCTTTGGTACAGGTGACCGGTTTACCGGGATCCAGGCCGGAATTGCAATTCCCGTATGGATCATGCCCTCACTGGCAAAGGCCAGGGCAGCCAGGATAAATGAAGACATCAATCGCACAAGGACAGAAAATTATTACAAATCACTCACCGGCCGCTACCAGTCATTGCTTGATGAATATTCGAAATATTCATCAGGAGTTGACTACTACGAGAACCAGGCGGTTCCCGAAGCTGATATAATCATTGGACAATCCGCAAAGGCATATAAAGCCGGCGCAATGGATTATCTCGATTATGTTATAAGTCTGGGAAGGGCACTCGATATAAAGCAGAAATATCTCGACGTCCTGAACAATTTTAACCAGACAATAATTAATATAGAATATATAACAGGCAAAACGTATTAATAATGAGAACCAAGCTCAACAACAACATCATCTCCGGAACGCTTTTTATCCTGTTGCTCGCAGGTCTTTCATCATGCGGAAAGAACACGAAAAATGCCGGGGCTCTTGCCTCAAATGAAGTCATTCCCGACAGTATCGTCGAAATGCGTAACGACCAGATTAAGCTCGCCGGCATTGAAACAGGCACAGTCGAAATGCGCATGATCAACAACTCCCTTAAAGTTAACGGGGCAGTTTCTGTGGGACCACAGAACCTTGCATCAGTTTGTGCTCCCATGGGCGGATTTGTCAAAAGTGTAAGTCTGCTCCCGGGGAACCAGGTAAACAAGGGGCAGACTCTGGCAATAATTGAAAACCGTGAATTTGTAGATATCCAGCAGGAATACCTCGAAGCGCAAAGCAAGCTCGAATATGCTGAGGCTGAATTCAACCGGCATTCCGATCTTTTCAAGGAGGATGTCTACTCCGAAAAAAACCTTCAGCAGGTAACAGCGGATTATAAAAGCCTGAAGGCCAGGGTTAACGCTCTTGCACGAAAACTGGCACTTATTGGTATTGATCCTGCCGTCCTGACTGAAGAAAATATTACAGCCTCCGTTCCCCTGTTATCACCAATTTCGGGCTTTATAAGGAGTGTCAACGTGAATGTCGGTAAATCAGTTTCACCAGTTGACGTAGTGTTCGAGATAATTAATAACGACAAGCTGATACTCGAGCTTACCCTCTTTGAAAAGGATGCCGGAAAGGTAGCCCTGGGACAGAATGTAGGTTTCTTTATAAATAATGAAACGGAAAGGCATGATGCAGTAATATACCAGACAGGGAAATCGGTAAGGACAGACAGGACTATTATCGTTTATGCAGCTGTGACAGGAAAATGTAAAAATGTCCTCCCGGGGATGTATGTGAATGCAGTCATTGAGACTTCCTCGAACAGGGTTGCTTCCCTTCCCTCGGAAGCTATTGTTACATTCGATGATAAAGATTATATTTTCGTGTTTGAAAAAGATAAGGAGGAAAACGGAATACCATTTTCAGAGTACAAGATAGTTGAGGTTCGCAAAGGCGCAAGCGATGAAGGCTTTACCGAGGTTGGACTGCCCCCGGATTTTAACCCGGGTGAATCGAAGGTAGTAACTAAAGGAGCATATAACCTGTTGTCGGCCAAGAAAAACGCCGGGGAAATGGCCTGTTGACCCCTGCAACACAACTCTGACGGAGAATGGGATAATTTTAAGAGAAGATCATTTTGGAATACTCTCATTCATATGAAAAGAATCTGAATCTGAGCAACGCTTTCAAAGCGGGCATTGTATTGAATATTATATTTATTGCTGTCGAGCTGGTTTACGGTTTTATTTCAAATTCGATGGCTCTTATTGCCGATTCGGGACACAATTTCAGTGATGTGCTGGCACTGGGCTTTTCCTGGGCGGCGATAACCTTTGCGCAGCGCAAGCCCAACATGAAATTCACATACGGTTTCAGGCGGTCGACAATACTTGTTGCACTTCTGAATACTATCCTTCTTCTGGTTGCTGTCGGAATATTAGCCTGGGAAGTCATCCGCCGGCTTGGAAATCCTGTCGAAGTGAAGGCAAAAAACGTTATCATCGTGGCCCTGATAGGGATATTCATCAACGGGATCACTGCCCTGCTTTTTGCCAGAGGACAGAAACAGGATCTGAATGTCCGGAGCGCCTTTATACATTTTGTTGCCGATACGCTCGTATCGCTTGGCGTGGTCATTGGCGGTATACTGATTTTATTCACCCGGCGCTACTGGATCGATTCGGTGATATCATTCGGAGTCATTGGCGCTATCCTTTACAGTTCGTACCATCTTTTGATCGACTCGGTCAACCTGGCACTTGATGCGGTTCCGGAAGGGATCGATATCAAGGAAGTCGGGGAACTTCTCCAGAGCAAACCGGAGGTTATTGAGATCCATGATCTTCACATCTGGGCGATGAGCACTACTGAAGCCGCTCTTACAGTTCATCTTTCGACAAACATCCCGACTGATGTCACATTCATTAATTCACTTCAGGAACAGCTGAGGGAGAAATTCGGGATCGAACATACTACCATCCAGGTTGAATACGGAGGCAGATCCGATGGCTGCAATAACTGCAATTAGACCGGTAAATGACGATCAGTCCAATCCCCGGGTTGAGAAATAACCATATAATAAAGAATGAAGATTGTACTGACTGCTGACGGTTCGCATACAATATTTGTTCCTGAAATGAATGAGCATTATCATTCTGTATACGGAGCTTTCGGCGAGTCGCAGTTCATTTTTATCAGAGCAGGCTTTGACTTTTGCACTGCGGATCAGGTCCGGATATTTGAGGCAGGATTCGGCACCGGTCTGAATGCTTTTCTCACGGCAATTGCATGCCTTACTTCAGGAAGATCTGCAAATTACACGGCAGTTGAAAAGTACCCGGTTCCGGCAGATATCATCAGGGAATTGAATTATAAGGAGTTTGCCGGGAATGAATATTCGCGGATGTTTGATCTGATCCATCAGGCTGAATGGAATGTGCCTGTTACGATACATGACCGCTTTATCCTGACAAAGAGAAAGCTTGACCTTGTAAGCGATACTCCTGAAGGTGAGTTTGATCTGATATATTTTGATGCTTTCGGACCTGACAAACAGCCTGAAATGTGGACTGATGAAGTGTTCAGAAAAATTTCAGCCATTACTGCCGGAAAAGGGGTCCTGGTAACATATTCGGCAAAGGGTATGGTCAGACGAACATTGAAAATGAACGGATTTGCCGTCAGTCTTTTGCCCGGACCACCGGGGAAGCGCCAGATTACACGGGCTGTTAAAATTTGAAAAATATTTTTTTATTCACTTCATTCCATTACCCAAAGTATTATATTTGCGGAAATTTAAAATTTAAAAATCTATCAGATGAAAATCAAGGTTTTAATTGTTCCGGTAATTCTGGTTGCCTTAATACTTGGATCATGTTCGGGAGGTTCCATGTCGGGTGTAAAAATGAAAAGCAGAAATGATTCACTTTCATATGCTTTCGGCATTGTTAACTACAATGCGCTTAAGACCGACAGTCTGAATCTTGATCCAAAAGTGGTGGCGAAAGCCATGGTGGATGGAGGAAAAGGCAAGCCTGAAATGTCGGATGAAGTGGCCAGGGGTTTTATAATGTCCTTTGTCAATCAGCGCGAAGCTGAGAAAAATGCAAAACAAGCTGAGGTCGACAAGATCAAATACAAGGATTACATTGCTGAAAATGAAGCATTTCTTGCTAAGAACAAGGAGAGACCCGGCGTAATCGTTACTCCGAGCGGACTTCAATACGAGGTGATTGTAATGGGAACAGGTCCCAAACCAACAAAAGACAACACCGTAAAAGTAAACTATGTCGGCACACTTATTGACGGAACCGAGTTTGACTCTTCAATCAAAAGAAATGCTCCGGCCCAGTTCCCGGTATCCGGCGTTATTCCTGGCTGGACAGAAGCACTTCAGCTTATGCCGGTTGGTTCAAAATTCAAGCTCTTCATACCTGAAAATCTTGCTTATGGCGCAAATCAGGCCGGAGAAAAAATCAAACCCTACTCAACTCTCATTTTTGAAGTTGAGCTACTTGAAATTGTAAATTAACACCCGACAGGGTATGTCATTCGAAATCACAGGTAAAATTATTGATGTCCTGCCAGTCAACCAGGTAAGCGACAAATTCAGAAAACGCGAATTTGTCATTGAGAAAAAAGAGACCGGAGGAGCAGCTGTTTTCATTGATTATATCAAATTCCAGCTGGTTCAGGATAAATGTGATCTTATTAACGAATCATATCTTAACGAAGAGGTTAAGATATGGTTCAATCTGAAAGGCAACAGGTGGGAGCGCGACGGGAAGGTAAATTATTTCACAAACCTCGATGCCTGGAGGATTGAAAAAGTCTCAGAAGCGGGAAAAGAACAGAATAGCCCGATTCGTAATACTCCGGAAGATTTACCACCGGAGAATGAAGAACTAAGCGATCTGCCGTTTTGAAGAAAATGAAGAAAAGACTGAAATTGAATTTCAGTCTTTTTTTTTCATTGTTAACTTTGTATAAAAGAGCCTGCAGGAAGGGGGGATGCGCCCTGAACATCGGATATTGCAGGCTGGAAGTTATAACGTACTACATATGAAATATTTACTTTCCGTCCTTCTGTTATCGGTAAGCACTGGTATTTATTCCCAGATCGTTGGACTGGCCGGGTCTCCTGTCGGCTTGAAGCAGATCCGCCTTCCTTACAACAGGCTCATTCAGCCTGCCGGAATTCAGATATTGTTCGGGGATGAGGCACTTGAAAACCATGCCCTGGATCTGGCGCTTTCACCCGATGGCAAGTGGCTTGCTGTGGAAGAACGATACAGCATAGTATTTATAGGTACATCTGACAATAAGGTAAAATACACGCTGCCTAATACTCTTAATCCTTTGCTCAAAGGAGGCATGAACACGTATTCGGGAATTAAATGGGATAGTTCGGGCGATAGCCTGGCAGTTTACTGGAGTGTTGTCGGCGCGGAAAAAAGGTCATTTGTTGCATCGGCAAAATGGGATGGCAGCTCTGCGCGGTTCGGCCGTATGTTTGAATATAACACGCTGAGTCCGGCACTGATGGCACTTCCAAATGAAATTCTGATAACAAGTGAAGCAGGGAAAAAATACATGTATGTCGTAATTAATGGCAATAATCAGGTGGTAAAGCAGGATTTCGTAACAGGCAAGCCCGTCTGGACCATTGATCCCGGAGTTGCTCCATATGGAATAACTATGGCTTCGGGTAAGATATATGTCACAAACTGGGCCGGGCGACATCCTGATGCGAAAGACACGGACGTGGCCGGTGCTCCATGGGTAAAGGCAAGGATAAACAACAAGACCGGCGGTGGGACGCGGGAAGGGAGTGTTGCGGTCATTGATCCTTATAACGGAAACATAACCAGGCAAATAATCGTAGGCCTTCACCCGAATGAGATAATCAGCGACAGCCGGGGAAGACATGTTTATGTCACAAACTCGAACAGCGATAATGTTTCGGTGATAAATGCCATATCCGACGCAGTCGTTGAAACAATAAACGTAAGGCTGCAACCGGAGATCAATCCGTTTTTTGGCGATTCTCCTGAAGGGATTTGCCTGTCGTCCGACGAGAATACGCTCTATGTTGCTAACGGAATGGACAATGCACTGGCTGTAATAAGCCTGGGGAAGAAAGCAGCAAGAAAAAGCCCTGAAAAGGCCAGCAGGGTGACCGGATTCATCCCGACCGGAGCTTATCCGTCGGGAATATGCATCTCTCCTTCGGGTATGATTTACGTTGCCAACCTTGAGGCAGAGGGTGTTCGTCTAGGTTTAAAAAATCCTGAAAGCAAAGGACTTATATATAATTCGCATCACGAGATGGCTTCAGTTTCTGTAATCAGGATACCCTCAGCCGCGTATCTTAAAGCTTACACCGACACTGTCATTGCTGTGAACGACCTTTCGCGGGCTGCCCTTGCAAGAGAGACCCCGCGTCAGGCCGCAACTCCCCTTCCCGTCCCTGAAAGGATTGGTGAGCCTTCGGTCTTCAAACATGTGCTTTATATAATCAAGGAGAACAGGACGTACGACCAGGTACTTGGAGATATGAAGGAAGGTGACGGGGATCCATCACTTTGCACATTTGGTGAGGAGATAACTCCAAATACACACAAACTTGCCAGGGAGTTTATGCTTCTCGATAATTTCCTGGTTTCAGGTAAGTGCTCTGCTGAAGGCCACCAGTGGACTGACGCTTCGATAGTGACTGATTACATCGAAAAGAACATGAGGGCATGGTTCAGAAGCTACCCTCATGTACAAACTGATGCCCTTGTGTACTCCCCTACCGGATTCCTGTGGGACAATGGTGTTACCCATGGCAGGAAGGTAAGGATCTATGGCGAAGCATCGTACCCGGTGATCTCCGGCAATCTGACCTGGACCGATATCTATAAACGGTACAGGAACGGGGAAAAGGTGGAATTCGTCAATGCCACTACGATCCAAAATGTGAGAAGCATCCTTTCGCCGGATTATCCTTCGTACGGCAATCATGAATTTTCTGACGTGATGAGAGCTGATGCTTTTATCAGAGAACTTAAGGGATATGAGGCAATGGAAGGTGACCAGCTGCCTGAGCTTATGATCATGGCACTTCCCAATGACCACACTGCAGGCTTGCGGCCCGGCAGCCCTACTCCGAGATCAATGGTCGCCGATAATGACCTTGCCCTCGGACGTATTGTTGAAGCCTTGTCGGGTAGCAGGTTCTGGAACAATACAGTTATTTTTGTGGTGGAGGATGATTCTCAGAGCGGCTGGGATCATGTTTCAGCGTACAGGACTGTTGCTCTGGTGATCAGCCCTTACTCAAGGCTCAGGACGACCAACAGCACTTATTATACACAGCCATCGATGGTAAGAACAATTGAACAGATACTGGGTCTGCCTCCGATGAACATACAGGACGCAATCGCCAATCCCATGGCTGACTGCTTCGGCAGCAGTCCCGATCTTACTCCGTATGTTTCCGTACCCAACCGCGTTCCTATCGATGAAATGAACAAGTCCCTTTATTCCCTTACGGGCAGGGCTCTTTATTTTGCCAGGCAAAGCATGCTGCCCGAATTTGACGGCGTGGATTCGGGCAATGACGATCTTTTAAACAGGATCCTCTGGTTTGCCGTAAAAGGCAATGCCCCTTATCCTTCGAAATTTGCAGCTGAAAGCGGAGAAACAGATAACGATGATTAACCGGTATAAAATGGATTCGTATTATGACTAACCCCCTGATGTCCGAATGGCAGACTCCCTATGGTGTGGCCCCCTTCAGTTTTATTAAAGCTGAGCATTTTAAGCCGGCCGTCGAAGCTGCCATCAGGAACGCTTCGGAGGAGATCGACTCAATAACCATCAATCCTCAGCCCCCGACATTTGAAAATACTGTTGAGGCCCTGGAACATTCGGGCGAAAGACTTGGACAGATTTCAATGATACTTTTCAACCTGAACAGTGCCGATACCTCGAAAGAGCTTCAGGCCGTTGCAAGTGAAGTATCACCATTGCTGACAAGGTTTTCAAATGATATCACCCTTAATATCAAATTATTCGACAGGATAAAGAGCATATATGATTCACGGGCGTCACTAAATCTTACAACAGAGCAGCTAATGCTCCTTGAAAAGAAATACAGGAATTTTATTCTTGGCGGTGCAGGATTAAAAGAAGAAGAAAGGAGCAGATTCAGGGAGATCTCAGAAGAATTATCTCGCCTTGCACTGAAGTTTGAGGAGAATGTTCTTGAAGATACCAATGCTTTCGAATTGCACATTACCAACCGGGATGATCTTGCAGGACTTCCACCGGATCTCATTGAGGCAGCATCGAATGAAGCCGCAGGTCGCAGTAAGGATGGATGGGTATTCACCCTTCATTTTCCCAGTTATGTGCCTTTCATGCAATATTCCGACAGGAGGGAGCTCAGGGAAAAGATGCTGAAGGCCTACAGTTCGCGGTCATATCACGGCGATATAATGGATAACAGACAGCTGGTGCTCGGAATAGTAAACCTGAGGCTCGAACTCGCCCGCAGCCTGGGTTTCGGCAACTACGCCGATATGATCCTCGGAGACCGCATGGCAGAAAATACTCAAACAGTGACTTCGTTCCTTGAGCAGCTTTATGCAGCATGTCGTCCTGCTGCACGGCTCGATTTCAATGATGTCAGGGAGTTTGCCGGGCTGTCGGGTCATTTCGGAAATATAGAAAGGTGGGACTGGTCATATTTCTCCGAAAAGCTCAAGAAATCGAAGTATAATATTGATGATGAAATTCTTAAGCCATATTTTAGTCTTGAAAATGTAAGGCAGGCCATTTTTGGTCTTGCAGGAAGGCTGTTCGGACTAAAATTCTCCCCGGGCCCGGACATTCCGGTTTACAATGAGGAGGTCAGAGCCTGGGAGGTCCGTAACGCCGAAAATGATCTGCAGGCAGTACTGTTCCTTGATTTCCACCCCCGCAAAGGGAAAAACGGAGGTGCATGGATGACAAGCTTCAGGGATCAGAGAATGGCAAACGGTAACCGTGTCATCCCCCTGATATCGATGGTAATGAATTTCACCAGGCCAACAACGACCAGACCTTCCCTCCTCTCTTTTAATGAAGTCACAACATTTCTGCATGAGTTCGGACATGCGCTTCACGGTATGCTTTCGGAATGCACGTATGAAAGCATTGCAGGTACAAACGTAGCCCGCGATTTTGTGGAGCTGCCTTCCCAATTCATGCAAAACTGGATCTTTGAGCATGAGTGGCTTGATTCATGGGCGGTACATTACCAGACTGGTGAAAAAATTCCTTACGAAATAATTGACAGGATCAGGGAAGCTTCGACTTTTAATGAAGGTTATGCATGCAACCGGCAGGTCGGATTCGGTTTGCTCGATATGGCCTGGCACACAATAACCGGGAAGTGCGAAGAGGATGTGAATGAATTTGAACAGCGCATTATGGAAAGGACGGAACTCTTTACAAAAGTTGAATCGACCAATATGAGCTGCTCATTCACCCACCTGTTTGGTGGCGGCTATGCAGCAGGCTA
>JBAVOD010000013.1:0-3912 GCA_049691735.1 Bacteroidales bacterium | reverse complement strand
AAGCAAATTATAATGCTATTGACACATTGCTTCAGCGAAAGACATTTGTGGTCGAAGCAGATTTTCTCCAAAACAAGTTCGGAAATCAGAGGCCGGTAACTTCGGTTTTGAATTTTATAATGCTTGATGCATCGAATGCAGTTTTGCAGACAGGGTCAAACTTCCGGGTCGGAAATAACGGAGTTGGCGGAGTAACGGCAGAAGGAAAGATACAAAATTATAAAGTTACAAAAGATCCTAAAAATTTAACCTTCGATGTTCGTTTCACTGTAATGACCAATGTGGGCATTTTTGATGTTCTCATAAACATTAGTTCTGATACCAATGCCACAGCAACAATTAACGGGTTGAGCGCCGGTCAGCTTACCTGGATTGGTCGTTTTCAGAATCTTTATAACTCGGATGTTTATAAAGGACAAGAGACCTACTGATCATTTTCCGATCAATACATTTTTCATGCGGAAGTGAGCCTGAAAATGATTGGGTGAGAATAAAGCCTTGAAGTGTAGTAATTTCAAGGCTCTTTTTTTCTCTTTCTGTGTCAATCTGGCTTGCTGTCGCTCTAAGGAAAGTTGAAAAAATAAATTGGGTATATAAACCATTATATTCAACTTTCATTTGCTTAGTAATTGAATTCTTTTTATTAGGATTAGCTGTAAATTAGATGGAGAGAATTTTGATTTGTCAGAGCCAGTGGTTAAAAGACGGAATTCATGAAAAAAGCAGGAACTAAAAATGTACAGAAAGAAAAAACTACTTCAAAAGGTACAGATCAGCAAATCTTAACAAAGCAGAGTTTTCCAATTGTAGGCATAGGTGCATCGGCTGGTGGACTGGAAGCCCTTGAACAGTTTTTTATGAATATGCCAAAAGATATGGGGATGGCTTTTGTGGTTATTCAACATCTTGACCCTACCCATGTAGGAATTATGCCTGAGCTGCTTCAGCGTACAACTTCCATGAAGGTTATTCAGGTGACTGATAACCTGGCAGTAAAACCAAATCACGTATATGTTCTGCCACCCAACAAGAGCATGGCAATATTGAATGGCCGTCTGCATTTGTTCGAACCTACTGAACTCAGAGGTTTACGGCTTCCGATAGATATATTCTTCCGCTCACTGGCAGATGATCAGCATGAAAAGAGTATTGGCATCATCCTTTCAGGAATGGGTTCGGATGGCTGTGACGGACTAAAAGCAATTAAAGAAAAAAACGGGATAATACTGGTACAGGACCCTCAGACCGCAAAATTCAATGGGATGCCAGGCAGTGCCATCGCTACAGGTCCTGTTGATATTATAGCACCTGCAAATGAGCTACCCGAAAGGCTTATTGCCCTTCTCCGGAATAGTCATGCAGCCAAATTAAATTTAATGACTGATGAAAAGAATAAAAGCAGTCTCCAAAAAATAGTCATCCTGCTTCGTTCACAAACGGGACATGATTTTTCTTTATATAAAAAAAACACTTTATACAGGCGTATAGAAAGGCGTATGAATGTTCATCAGATTGACAGGATTACGAATTATGTACGCTACCTGCAAGAAAATCCGGGCGAACTGGAGATTCTTTTCAAAGAGATACTGATTGGAGTCACAAATTTTTTTCGTGATGCAAAAATGTGGGATAAGCTGAGAGATCGTGTTCTCCCTGATCTGCTGAAGGAATTGCCAAACGGACATATCTTCAGGGTATGGGTGGCTGGCTGTTCGACAGGAGAAGAAGCGTACTCATTTGCAATTGTATTTAAAGAAGCCTGCGAAAAGTCAAAGCAGACTAAAAATTTATCATTGCAGATATTTGCTACCGATATTGATACCGATGCCATCGATATAGCCAGAAAAGGCGTATACTCTGCAAATATTCTTTCCGATGTATCGACTGAAAGGATAATCAAATTTTTCACAAAAAACGAAACCCGTTACTCAGTTAATAACTCCATCCGTGAAATGGTGGTATTTGCACCCCATGATGTAATTAAAGACCCTCCCTTCACAAAACTGGATTTAATATTGTGCCGAAATTTATTGATCTACATGGAGTCTGAATTACAAAAGAAATTGATGAACTTGTTTAATCATAGTCTGAATGCCGGTGGAATCTTGTTGCTTGGTACTGCTGAAACCGTAAATCAGCAAGAAAGGTTATTTACCCCAATCGATCTGAAATTAAGAATCTACCGCCGATCTGCGAATCAGGTGGAAATTGAGCAGATGGACTTTCCAAGTTCCTATTCTCGTCCGGCAAAATGGTCACAGGAGGCGATTCCTTCAACTAAAGCTGGCCTTAGTATTCAAACATTTGCTGACCAGTTGATACTCCAACGATTTTCCCCGGCAAGTGTTTTAATAAATAAGGAAGGCGATATTCTTTATATTACAGGCAGGACAGGCAAATACCTTGAACCTGCCGCAGGAAAAGCCAACTGGAACATTTATGCTATGGCACGGGAAGGTTTGCGAAACGAATTACTCAGTGCGATACATAAGGCAAAGGGAAATTATGAACCCGTTCATTTAAGTAACCTGAAAGTAAGTACAAACGGCGGTAATCAGTTTGTCGATATTATTGTTCAGACTACTGAAAAGCCGGATGAATACAGGGATACCATCATGATAGTTTTTTCAGATGTGACTGCCCGAAATTTAACTGAAAAGGGAAAATCAAAAACCGGTAAAAAAAGTCTCACCGATCGCGAACGTGAACTTGAAATTGAACTTCAACGCTCACTTGAAGATTTACAAAGTACACGTGAAGAAATGCAGACTTCTCAGGAAGAATTAAAGTCAGCAAATGAGGAACTTCAATCTACCAACGAAGAGCTGCAGTCAACCAATGAGGAGCTAACCACATCGAAAGAAGAAATGCGAAGTCTGAATGAAGAACTTCAGACTGTGAATATGGAGCTTCAGACCAAGGTAACCGAATTTATGGAAACCAACAATGACATGAAAAACCTTCTTAACAGCACCGATATTGGTACTTTGTTTCTTGATAAAGGATTAAACATCAGAAGGTTTACAGACAGATTAACTAAGATAATCAAGCTGAGACCTTCGGATATCGGCAGACCTTTTACTGAAATGGTTTCTGATCTGCAGTACCCCGAAATATCCGACCATGCCAGAGAAGTACTGAGTACACTGATTTTTAAAGAAAGCGATATAATCACTAATGATGAAAGATGGTATAAGGTTCGGATAATGCCTTACCGGACACTGGATGAAAGAATTGAAGGATTGGTCATTACATTTATTGATATTACCCAGGCGAAAAAACTGGAAGAAGAGCTTAAAAAAACAATAATGATTCTTCAGGAACATAATTTGTACAAACCATGAAGAATCAAATAAATGATTTGCATATATGGGATACCACGAGCGAATAACACCACATGGGATCAGTTCCGTCTCGATTTGGAAACCCCCAATGATTGCACCATCTTAATAAAAATATCGGTATTATCATATATCCCTGCAAACTTCTCCGCCCCCGGACCATATGCATAAACCGGCACCATTACTCCTGTATGACCTGTTGTTGAGAAATTAAGCCTGACCGTGTGAGAAAGTGTATCAGCTTCCAGGATTGACACCCCTCCTGACTCATGATCTGCTGTTACTATAACCAGGGTGTGTCCGTCGCTTTGAGCAAAATCGAGAGCTACCCCGACGGCCTCATCAAAATCGAGTGTTTCAGCAATAAGTGATTCAGCTGAATTTCCACCTGCGGCCCAGTCAATCTGAGCCCCTTCGATCATCAGGAAAAATCCATTGATGTTCTGGCTTAATATTTCGATAGCTTTTCCTGACGAAGCCGGGAGCATAATTCCTCTTCCTTCAATACGGGAGGGAGGATGTAAAGCGGCCGTCAGCCCGGCAAGTTTTTTTGAAGAAGAACTTAAAATCC
>JBAVOD010000012.1:0-6917 GCA_049691735.1 Bacteroidales bacterium | reverse complement strand
TGGTTGATGTCTGTCCGTTTTTAAGTGACCAACTCCGTCGGGAAAGGTCCCACTTGCAATTCCTGCAGACTTTAGCTTCTTGACAATAAAGCACTTAATCAATACTTTTACTTCGGCATAAAAAGATAAAAAATGGAAAATATTTCATTTTTTGAAAATACGGATTCGTCAGACAGGTTTACTCAAAATTCATTTGGCGGCAGGCCGATAGCAACCGCCACACCGGGGAATAGACTTTCCCTTGAAAATATACTTTCAGAAGGGGGTGAGGATTTTTATCAGTACCTGAACTGGATCGGACTGGCAAAAGAGCCGGGCATAATGATACTTTCTTCAAAGTACCACTATTATTATGACCATAACGATCTGAAAGAGGTTGGCATACTGGTCAATCTGAAAAGACTTAACTATATAAAGCATCTTGAAAGTTTTCTGCATACCCTGTTCAGGATCCTGCCCTCCAAAGCCAATTTTGTGGGCTGCTTCCTGAGGCAAAGCAGCCGGAACAGGACCCTCCCACAGCACTCCAAATTCATTAATGGTTTTTTTGGTATCTTCGACATCCGTTCCGTCAGGAACCTATCAAAAAAAGGAGTAAACAGACTACTTGATGATCATGGGTTCAGGCTACTTGACATGACCGACATAAATGGGGTGACTTATTTCTGGGCCCAGAACAGGAGGGAGCCGGGAAGGTGAAAAACATTTATCAGGGTAAGGCAAAAATTCATTCAAATAAACTAATTTGTCAGTTTTTGGTGAGATATTTGTAACATCACAGATGTGCTGGTTGATTTAAGCAATGGACATATTCAATACACTGATACGCACTAAGGTAATACCATTCCTGGAAAAATGGAACCTCGTCAATTTCATCCTGGGATTGATCGATACTTTCGCCATTGGATTTGCATTTCAGATAGCATTCCTGCTAAACTACTATGGTGAGGGGCCATTCTTCTTTTTCCAGAGAGAGGATATGACTATACTATTCCTTGGGATACTTCCGCTGTGGTTGTTTACCCTGTACCTTATCAAAGTTACTGAGATCCCAAGGACAAAAAGATACAGGACGCTGCTTCTTGAATATTTACAGTCTGCCGGCGCGATCACTATTATTTTGCTTGTTTTTTATTTCATATTCAAACTTGGCTATATTTCGCGTCTCTTCCTTATAGAGTTCGCATTTATAGGTTTCCTTTTCCTGTTCTTTTCAAGGACCATCGAATACAAGGTTTTCAAAATATACAGGGCCAAAGGATTTAACTTTGTGAATCTTATTTTGATAGCTGACGACTCTTCAATACCATTTATTGAAGATTTGCGTTTAAATATAGATTGGGGGTACAGGATTGCCTTTATTTTTTCAAGTTCGGAACAGGTTCTGGAGCGATACAGTAAGACATATAAAATCCTCCCTGAGAAAACGAAGATGGTCCTTCACGATCTGATGGAGGTCGATCTGATTGATGAAGTAATTTACATAAAGAAGGATGTGAACCCGACCGAGGTAAGAAATACGATACGGTCATGCGAAGAACTTGGCGTCGTTTTCAGGCTCAGCTACAGGGATCTGCAGCTCAACCTGACAAATGCGTTCACTTCTGTTATCGGTAATCAGAAGTTCCTTACCTTTATAAATGTACCATACAAGACTATGGCACTTGCAGCGAAAAAATTTATGGACGTGAATGTTTCTTCAATACTGCTCATCATACTCTCTCCCGTAATGCTGACAATTGTCGTTCTTATAAAACTGACATCAAGGGGGCCGGTCATTTACAAGCAGGCAAGAGTGGGGCTGCGCGGCAGACAATTCAACCTTTTCAAGTTCAGGACCATGGTCAACGATGCAGACAAAATCAGGGAGAAGCTTGAATCGAGCAACGAAATGGACGGTCCGGTATTCAAAATGAAGAATGACCCCAGGGTGACACCTGTCGGGGCGTTCCTGCGAAAAACAGGACTGGATGAACTGCCTCAGCTGGTCAATGTCCTGAAAGGTGAAATGTCGCTTATCGGACCTCGTCCCCCGCTGAAATCTGAAACCGAAAAATATAAACGCTGGCAATTGAGGAGGCTTTCAGTAAAACCGGGCCTCTCGTGCTTCTGGCAGATAATACCCGACCGCAACAGTGTCAAGTTTGAAAAATGGATGGAAATGGATTTGGCATATATCGATAATTGGTCACCTCGTTTGGATTTTATAATTTTGCTCAAAACTATTAAGACCGTCTTTCAAAGGACAGGAATCTGATAATCTAAATAAATCTCATTTATGAAAAGAAATATCCAAGTTTTATTAAAATCCTTTATCGCAGCTTTTACCATATTATTCATCGGGTCATGCGTCCCTAGCAGCCAGCTGAGTTATTTCAACGATATCAATACGCTGGAACAACCTGCTACAAATCCCAGGACCCAGAAAACAATTCTCCCGTTCGACAGGGTGTATATCAGGGTGCTGAGCATCGACCCCCAGACAAGGCAGATCTTCGACCTGCCCCAGGAAGCAAGGTATTCATCAGAAGGATCAAGCCTGATGGGTTATCTTGTTGATGAGGCCGGTAATATAGAATTCCCATTCGTAGGTAAAATAAATGTGGGGACACTTACCCTGTTCGATGCCGGCGCCAAGATCCAGAAAGCATTAAGCGAATATGTTCCCAATACAACGGTAGTTGTAAAATTCATTGATAATCAGATATCTGTGTTAGGGGAAGTCCAGCGGCAGGGGGTGTTTTCGTTCACACAGGACAAACTGACTATCTATGAGGCCATAGCTCTCGGAGGCGGGCTTTCAAGATACGGCAATCGTAAAAATGTGATCCTGATCCGCCAGGAAGGAGAAAAGATAATGCATCACAGGCTCAACCTTTCAGACTCTAAGATCGTCAACAGCGATTTTTATTATGTCCTGCCAAACGATGTTCTGGTGGTTGAACCGCTGAAATCAGTGTCAACGAGCTATCCGAATGTAACTTATCAATCAATCTTGTCAACGGTAACGACTTTTGTTGCAATATTGGTTCTATATTTCAACATAACCCAGTAAAATTACAGGACTAAAATGTTAAAAACCATCGAACCGGATTCGTCAATTGCTCCTTTGAAATACTTTCTTTTAAAGGTTGCTTCGCTGAAGTATCTGTACATTACCTTGATAGTATTGAGTTTTGCAGCGGCAATCCTTTATAACCATTTTTCGAACAAGGTATATGAAGCTTCGGCGTCGCTGAGTCCGGTCGAAAACAAGACTTCTTCAATCCTGAGTTCAAATCAGCTGTTCGGAGGATTGCAGTCACTTGAGTCACTGACCAATATTGAAAACGATATTACGAACTTGAGTTCCTACTCGCTGGTTTATTCGACCGTTGCCGATATGAACCTTGAAACGAGCTACTTCAGGGAGAGTAAAGACTTCCTGAAGCAATCTTCTGAACTATACGGAAATTCCCCGTTCACTGTCAGTATCGATAAGTCGCACAGCCAGCCAATAGATGCAAAAATCTACATATCAATACTTGACGAAACCTCCTTCAGGCTCTCCGTTTCGCAAAACAAGGTCTCATATTATAATTATGTTGATAATCAGGTAGTAAGCGAAAAAAACACTATAAAATTTGATACCATATGCAAATTCAATGAAACTGTCAGCAACAGGCTCTTCAGATTCTCCCTATCACTTAACAGAGAGTATTTTAATGCTGCATCTGCAGCCAAATATACTTACTATTTTAAGTTCAACCACCTTGACTACCTTGCAAAGGGTTACCTGAAAAGCCTTGAGGTAGAAAAGGCTTCTCCCCTGGCTTCTATAATCAAAATTAAATTCGGTGGAAGCAACCTTGACAAAACGATTACGTTCCTGAACAGATATCTTGCTTCATTCCTTGACCAGAACCTTCAGAAAAAGAATAGCGTTGCTTTAAGCACTGTAAAGTTCATCGACGGCCAGATCTCTGAAATTTCAGATTCACTTGTCCTGTCTGAATCTGCACTTAGGAATTACAGATCAGCAAATCAGGTAATGGACCTTAGCTTTCAGGGACAACGGATCTATGAACAGATGACAGCTATAGAGAATGAAAGGGCTCAACTCCAGGTCCAGGAAAGATATTACAACTACGTAATAAACTATTTCAAGGCAAACCAGGATGGGACCGGTCTTGCTCCGCCATCTTCGATGAACGTTACCGATCCGACAATCAGCCAGCTTATTTCAACTCTTAATGATCTGAACCGGCGAAGGTCAGAAACACTTGGTACAAGCGACCCCGGGAAGAATATCTTCCTGAGCCAGATAGATGCCCAGATCCGGAACCAGAAAGCGACAATTCTTGAGAATTTTACAAATAACCTGAATACCCTTAAGCTCTCGCTGAATGAGCTGGATTACAGACAGGACAAGCTTTCGCGGGAAATATCAAAACTCCCCAGGACTGAAATGAACATGGTCGGCCTGCAGAGGAAATTCAGCCTCAGTGATGCAATCTATACATTTCTGCTTCAGAAAAGATCGGAAGCCGCCATATCGCTTGCTTCAAACTACGCTGACTATGAGATCGTCGAGCCTGCAAGGAACATAACATCCAGGATCGTTGCCCCGAAGAAGATGATCAATTATTTGATGGCACTCTTCTTTGGATTGCTGGTGCCCACGCTTTATCTTATGATCCGCGATTTCTTCGACGACAAGATAAGAAGCATAAATGATGCGGAATACCTGCTTCACAGGTCAGTGCTGAGCGTGATTTTCAGCAACAACCTGAAATGCGAAACCGTTGTTGCAGAATTTCCCAAATCGGCAATCTCAGAATCTTTCAGGAACCTGAGAAGCAGCCTGTTCCTCAAATCGGACCATGAAAAATCAAAAGTCATCCTGATCACGTCATCCCAACCTCAGGATGGTAAGAGTTTTGTTTCAATAAACCTGTCATCTTCGATAGCATCGGTGGGATATAAAACAATTCTGATCGATTGTGATTTGCGAAGACCTACACTTCATATAAAGCTGAAGGAGGGAAATAATATCGGACTCTCTAACTTCATGATGAAGAAAGCCTCGGCCGATGATATTATCAGGAATACTGCAATCCCCAACCTTGATTTTGTTTCAGCTGGCCCGGTGATACCCAATCCGTCAGAACTAATTGAATCGGGAATAATGGATAATTTTATTAATTATCTCAGGACCAAATATGATTATATAGTAATTGACACAACACCTGTCGGCATAGTTGCCGACGCAATCCTGTTAATGAAATATGCCTCAAAGGTGCTGATGATCATAAGGAATAATTATACAAGGAAAGACCTCTTCTCCAACGTTGTTAACAATCTCAAATCCAATAAGCTGAGCAACTATGACATTGTCTACAACGACCTGAGTCTGCACAGGAGTTCTTACAGGCATTACAGCAATTACTATATTAAAAACTGATATCAAACAAAACCCGAATTTTCTGCACTTAAAATAATTCATCCAATTATCACTATGGAAACCGGCATAATACGAGATCAGATCAAGGAATATATTCAACAAGCCACATATGTGGAAAAGGATAAGATCAAAAATGACTCCCTGATTTTCAAGGAAGGGTATTTTGATTCGATGGGCTTTGTTGTTCTTATATCCTACATTGAAGAGAACTTTGGAATTAAAACTTCTGACTCAGACCTGATTGAGGAAAATTTTGAATCGATAAACGCCATTACCGATTTCATTGTCCGTAAAAAAAGTAACTGAATATGTGCGGTGTTGCCGGCATTGTTGACTACCGTGGAAGGAACAATAACACACAGGAGGTCGGGAAAATGCTCTGTGCCATTAATTACCGTGGCCCGGACGAAAGCGGCATTTACGGATCAAGGTACGCAACCCTCGGTAGCGTAAGGTTAAGCATAATCGATCTTTCGACAGGGCAGCAGCCACTGTCTGATCCGTCGGGACGGTTCTGGATAGTCCTGAACGGCGAGATCTTTAATTACCGCGAGCTAAGAGAGCAATTGATAAAGAAAGGCTGCCGGTTCAGGACCCGGTCGGATACCGAGGTCCTCGTTCAGCTATATTCGGTTTACGGGAAAAGCTGCCTTCAGATGCTTAACGGGCAGTTTGTATTTGCCATATGGGATAACCGCGAAGAGGAACTATTCATAGCACGCGACAGGATTGGCATCCGCCCGCTTTTTTACAATAATTCAGCTGAAGGTTTTTCGTTTGCCTCCGAAATCAAATCTCTCTTCGTCCTGAAGCATCTTAACCCTGAGTTCTCCTTAAAGAACCTTTCACAGATCTATACATTCTGGACTACGATCACACCGGGGACAGCATTCAGGGATATCTACGAACTGTCGCCTGGTCATTATCTGACACTTGACAGAAAAGGACTCAGAACCGAAAAATACTGGAGCCTCGATTTCAATAGCATTGACAATAACCTTACCCTGAACAGAGCCACTGAAGAGTTCCATGAACTTTTCTCCGATGCCGTAAGGATCAGGCTGAGGGCTGATGTCGAGGTTGCAGCATACCTGAGCGGCGGGTTGGATTCGAGCTCAACTGTAGCATATATAAAGGCAACCGAACCTGGTATTCTTAATACCTTCTCCATTGGATTCGATGACCGTGATTTTGATGAAAGTTCATATCAGAATGAAGCTGTCAGGTATTTCGATACACGTCACAAATCGTTTGTATGCACTTCCGAAGAGATCTCAAGGAGTTTTCCGGGGGTGATATGGCATTGTGAAACACCGGTTACCAGGACTGCACCCTCTCCGATGTTCCTCCTGTCGAAGCTGGTCAGGGACAACAACATCAAGGTTGTGATCACGGGGGAAGGTGCCGACGAGATGCTTGCGGGTTATGACATTTTCAAGGAAGCCAAAATCAGAAGGTTCTGGGCCAGACAGCC
>JBAVOD010000011.1:0-4141 GCA_049691735.1 Bacteroidales bacterium | reverse complement strand
AGGCAGAGAGGAGTATTTTTCGAGACCTGTTAGAATTGATCTTCTGCAATTAAATGATTATAAGCGTAGTCTGAAAATAGTTCGAGCCCTACCTGGGGAGCTTGAAAAAAGAGCGGGAGTGAGAGCGAGAGCGAGCACTCCCGTTCTTTTTTCCTCAAAACTCACTCACACACTCACACTTCATTACTTCATAGAGCGAGAGCGGGAACATTCGGGTTTTACTCTCCTCAAATAAACGACTCAGGGCTGAGTCCCGGTTTTCTTACTTCGTCTTTCAAGAAGTACTGTATCTCGCCAGATCCCTTTCATTTGACCAATTTTCTCACGATAGCCGATGATTCTAAATCCAAGATTTTGATGTAAATTAATGCTTGCTGTGTTTTCGGTAAATATTCCGGCCTGAAGCGTCCAGAATCCTTCTTGTTCACTCTCTTCAATTAGCCTGTCCAATAACCAGGTCCCTATCTTCAGACCTTTGTATTTGTTGGAAATATAAATGCTTACCTCACCAACACCGGCATATACTTTCCGGGCAGAAACCGGAATTAAGGCTGCCCAACCGACCACAACATTTTCAATTGTTGCAACAATTCTGCAAGATTGGACATGAGCCAAATCCCATTTCTCCCAGGAAGGGACTTGAGTTTCAAAGGTTGCATTCTGAGTCTCAATTCCCTGGCGGAATATTTCGGAGACCTGATCCCAATCATCCTTGACCATTGGCCTGAATTCAACTTCCATTTCCGGCAATATGGGAGGTTGTGATTGTTCGCCCGAACTTACCCTTGCCTGACTATATCGACTGAGATCTCCACCGCCGGGATTGTTCCTCTGTTCTCAAGCCAGTGAGTGGTGTTTCTATCCTCGGGCCAGCCCGCTCCTGGCCCATAGTCAGTCGCGGCTCCATTTCGATGGTCAGTGATCGTTCCCTGTAATATGTAAACTGTGCCTGGTCTGTCTCTATGGTCGTGAACCGGGCCGAAGACAGCTCCGGGCGCGAAGGTCACCATACGCATTCGAAGCTGGCGCCCTGCCATTCCCTCAATCTCAGGGCCAAGGTCAACCGTTGTAAGTAACTTCACCGTAATACCTTTCGTCTCAGGTGCCATTTGTTCGTTGCTCATAGTGGTCTCCTTTCTGTATTTTTTTATTACATTACTTAAAAGTCCGTTTTTATTTTTTTGAAAAAAAGTTTATTCTGTGAGTTGGTAGTTTTGTCCATTGAAGTGTCAGATGATTGAGTTATTGTTGAGATATTGCCGGAACAGTTATTCTTAGACATTTATTGCCGTCAGGGGATGATTTTTTTTGCTTTAAATTTAACTTCAGCAAAAGGGCTACTTCCAATCTTTGTAGATCTCGCTTCTAAGATGAGGATTACTCCGATCTCGTCTGAACTTGTTTTAATTTGCCATATATCAAAAGGCTTAATGCCAAAAGCAAAAGGTTGATATGGGCTGTTACTAATTGTTGAAAGAGTATCATAATTATTTTGAGCAGAATTAATATTGTCATAGCTTTTTAGAAGAACAAATCTATTCTCCAAATTTGGATGTGATAAAAAAGGTCCACTAATATCTCCAAATTCGTTCATCTGACAAGCGACTATAAAATCCGGAATGAGGTTCTCTGAATTCGGGATTGCAATAATATTCATTTTTTTAAAAGAGAATCCTTTTATGAGTTGACCACTTTGGATATCCGTATTTAAAATAATACTCCGGATCTTTATTGTCTTTATCCTCACATGCATAATTTATAAAGATAGATGTACAAAAAATTAGGATGAGAATTTTTTTCACGGTTAGGTTTATTAAGGTGTTAAATTATTAACAGCAAAAATTATTCCAATTCAACGTCAAAACTTGAGTCTTGTCAAAGTCCCGGTAGTGGATAAATGAAATCGCAAGCATTGTCGCAAAAAAGGTAGCGATTGGTGAAATTCTTTATAAATTCTTTCAAGAGTTCCGGTTCCTCCGTGTATTTTGATATTCTGGTTTTGGAGTTAGATGCCAATCCAGGTTTATACACTGTATGCACCGCTTTTTATCTATATTTATCCATGAATTTAATTACCTCGTTAAAGACATTTTTTATTTGAATATTATCAAAACCTCCTTCAAATTTGTCAAAAGCATGATCAGAACCAGACATCCTAATAAGTTTATGATCATTATCTTTATTATTTAATGCTTCATCTAATAACACAGATTGTTCAAAAGGTACGTCAGTATCCTTATCACCATGAATTAGTAATACTGGAGGAAAGTCTTCAGTAATGTTCTTTATCGGACAGAACTGATCAAAATATTGTGGTTCATCTATAGGATTATGACCGCTTATAATATTGGACCAAACACCTTGTTGTCGGGAATATAAATATAAGTCAAAGCGCTCTTTTCTTAGTGCACTTGTCAATGAAGAACTATGAATTAATTTATATGCATTTTCTTTGGGTATTAATCTCCATTTTAAATAATTAGAATCTGGCTGATTGCACCATTTACTCAGTATTTCGCCATAACCATAAAATGAAATAATCGCACACGGAGGACTATTAAGGATATAACCAGTCATTAAGGCAAGATATCCCCCGGCAGAATGTCCGATGACAAAGATTTTTTTTGAATCGATCTGCAATTTCTTACCATTATATTGAATCCATTCTATTGCATCTTTTATGTCTTGGGTTATTTGTTCTAATTTAGTCTCAGGAGCTAATCTATAATCAATTGAAAATACTGAATATCCTGCATTCAGATAAAACTCCAATTGCTCTTTAGGTAAGTCATTGCGACTACCCCAAATAAAGGCTCCACCATGTATCCAGATAATTATAGGGCAAATGGTTGTGTCATTCGAAATTCTAAAGAAATTAGATTTAATTGAATCTTGTCCGATTGTTTTATAGATAAATGTTCTCATGTCATATTTCAATTTTGTTGCACTGGTTTGGCTATAAAAATCAGTGCAAACAAAAATAATGATCACAGAAAGTATTAATTTTTTCATAAGAATGTTCTTTAGTAGAGCCAGTAAGTTGTGCATAACGTCCCGGTAGATGGTTTGTTGGCGATTTTAAAGCTCAAACTTATCGATTACAATTTAGGTTTGATAAAAGTACGAAACTTTGCCAAACCCACTAAACCGCCATTTAACCATACCGTGTTAGGGGCGTATTTTTTATTATCCGGTTTTATTTTAATTATCTAAGTTTTAATAATAAATAGTTATATTACCTGGCTGGGCTTTGCCCCTTTGATTAAGAGCCACAACATAAACACGATTTCTCCCAGAAAACAAGGGAACCCAATCTTAAAAACAATATCCCTGAATTGTGGTAACAGTAAATCAAAACAGCTTAAGATTATATAGGCTATTCCATTTAATAATAGCCATATACCCAAAAAACGAGGAAGAAAACCAGATTTGTAGACAAGTATCGCTAAGGGGAAAAGCCATAGTCCCCAAAATAGTTCTTGCATCAAAAGTCCATATCCATTCATTTTGTGAAATAGAATAGCCAGATCCAGTCTCTGACTTAGTTCAAATGCATTCAATAATTCTCCCTTGAAAATCTTCAAGGACGCAAAATTGAGAGCCTCCATTACAAACACAGTTGGAATTTGCACAATCACTAACAAAACTAAAAGTTTAGCCTGATGCTCGTTAATTGATTTGAACAAACGATACAAAACTGAAACCATAAACAACCACACAGTGCTTGTAAGAATATCTGTCAGAATACTTGTCCTGAAAATGAATTCGTGAGACAGAATGTTTTTGGCAATTGATGAAGAATCGCCCTTAGTGGAGATTTGTGATGGAATAAAAAACATTCCATACAAACTTAACAATATCCATAGGAGATAAAGTATACCTGCAAGTTTAGCTGTGTACTTGTTATTTTTTGGTTCCATTGAATTATTATTTAAAAGTCAGGTCATTAAAAATTTTAAGACGATTATCCATATAATTTTGTTACAAAAAAACTTATATACCTTTTTATCAAAATGATACTAGCTGTAATACTGCAATGACATTTTTCAGGACTCAATATGCCCCCTGTCTGGCATACGCGTCAACTTAAGTCTCGATACAATTTATTTTGCACACCAGCTATCATGACAATACGTTGTTA
>JBAVOD010000010.1:0-8704 GCA_049691735.1 Bacteroidales bacterium | reverse complement strand
GGTAAGCAGAATAACAAGCTTGTGTGGGATATGTCGCGTGGGAACTGGATTGACGCTGATTTTTCCGGGTTGAAAAACCTGAATGACAAGTTCAGTTCTTCCAACATGCTTCGTTGCAAGTTTATCGGGTCAGATTTGTCAGGACTTCTTCTAAAAACCAACAATGTTGATAGCTGTGACTTCTCAAATTCAGACATTAGTGGCAGTCAAATTCATGGTTCCAACTTAGCCAACAATATTTTTAAGGGCTGTTCTCTTAAAAAAACTGAATTTTCAGGAAGTAATATCGACAGATGCGATTTCACCGGTGTTAATTTTGCCGGAACCGAATTTTCAAAAAGCTATATGTACGGCTGCAATTTCAACAGTGCCGATTTTACCGGAGTGGTTATTAAATCTGGTGGCTTCTCCGGAGTGACAGTAAAATCCGGTGACTTCGGGAAAAATACGATTGTTAATGCTATTTGGAACCGATCGACATTTATTGATACACAGATCGCTGATATAGTTTTCACCGGAACATTGGAAGACTGCTATTTTGAAAACTGCGTATTTACGAGAGTCACATTTCAAAATGCATCGCTTATCAACACATTCTTTAAAAACAATAAAAAACTGAAACGAATCCGGTTTATAGACTGTAATGCGGACAAGATGACTTACGAATTCCTTAAACAAGGGAATGCAGATTTAACCGGTATCACTTTATCAAAATAAAAAGGAGGAAACGAATAATGATATACAGTAAAACAATACAAGTGAAAGGACTGAAAAAGCTCTATAAGAAACTTACTGATTCAAACTGGTCTGGAATGGTGCCGGTTGACGATACGGCCCTGACGGTAACCGACACCGGTGGATATGGTATCCCTATAGTCTATTGCAATGGCCAGTTCGCCAATCAGGGCTACTGGTGGCGGGTTATCGCTGAACTTGGTAGCGATTACCGGCACATCACTTTCGATGAACGGGCCCGGGGAAAGAAGTCGAAACGCTCAGCCGACTATTCCTTCGAGGCGTGCGTCCGTGATGTGGATATAGTCCTCGAAGCGAGGGGTGTGGACCGGGTGCTGGTGGTGGGTTGGTCTTACGGAGCGTTCGTAGGCGCGCACTGGGCCAGCCGGAATCCCGACCGTTGCATAGGAGCGGTTTTAGTTGACGGCGCCCAGCCATACGACTGGATGACCGAGGAAATGGCGCAGGGGATGCGGAAACTGTTTCGGAGGTTGAACTGGTTCATGCCGCTATTGCGCCCTACAGGGCTTACCCCGAGGATGAGCCCCACAGAGATGGCTGAGATCAACATCGAGCTCGGGTGGCTCGCCAGTGTGAGCAAGCTGGGCCCTGTGATGGACAACGTCACCGTCCCAACGCGGTATGTCCTTGCGTCAGGGTCGTCCTTCGGAAGCAAGGGTGATGGGCAAGAACGGATACGAACCGGTGTCGATACGGCTGTCTCCCGCAACCCGAACCTCAAAATCAGCGCAAAAGTTGCAAGCAATCACGGTGCAATCCTGAAGAAGGACTTCCGTGCTGTCGCCGACGCCGTGCGTGAGGTCGCCGCCCTTGATCTAAAGGGCCTCTAGGGAAATAACTTGTGGCCTGAAGGTCAGCCAGCCTGCGTTATTGTTATCATTCTTGTTGCGTTGATAATGGGTTTTAGCCCATGCAGGGTAAGTGATTCCTACTATTTTAATTTAATTGCAAACCAGTTGATGAGTTATTTCCAGGTAAAACAAATATTACTCTAATGCTTTATATAGTTTTTCTAAATCCTCATTTTTAGGAATAAAACCCCAACTTAAAAAATCAATCATCCAATTATCACCAGATTTTACAACCTGATAGATAAGACGCACAGGCATCTTTTGGCTAAAAGCCTTCATATAAAATTGCTCTAAGGCAATTGCTGAATTACCATCTGCAGCAATTCGTATTTCACGTTTATCAACTGAATAATTAAGATTCATGGAAGTATCAGACATTGCTTGTGTCCAACCTGCTGAAAGTGTTTTCTTATCCCAAAGTTCTGAAGGGTCAGTTCCACAGAACAGACCGTCATCGGTCAATAATGCTGTCAGGGTCGAAACATCCTTTGCATTCCATGCAGAGTTGTACTTATCTAATAAATTGGTGACAGCGATTTTTGCAGCTGCGGTATCAACAGGAACAGTTTTGGTTTTTGGTTGGCAAGCAGTAATTATCATCACTGCCATAAACATTAAGTAAAAAATCTTTTTCATTTTCTTAAGATTTATAATTGAGTTTTTATAAAGTTACACCATAAAAAACAAAAGTCAAATAAATCTTTTCAGATGTTAGCCAAAAAATTACCAAGAATTATGCCCCATTAAAGATGAATTTGTAATAGAGAAGATGCCGCCACTATTTTTCACCCGCCTTACTCCCAAAGCATACTTTGACCGACATTCCCCCGTAATGAACATGAAGGTCAAGGGCAGTAAGTTCTCTGACAGGAAGCTGTATGAATGGTTCAATTAATATTGCCCAGGTCTTGACGTAATGAAGTGAGTACTCTGCCCGCTACTACACGCTACCTGTTGAAAGAAGAGAAGGACCTGATGGTTGTCAAGGTCTGTGCCAAACACAAGAAGATCAGTTCCACGGAGAAATACCGCCAGAGGGGATTCGAGGAATTGCAGGCGGCAATAGAGAAGCACCATCCCCAGGGATGAAATGTTGGTCGCAAATTGCGACCACATAACTTGAGGTCACAAAATGTGACCACAAATAAAATGTTAGTTTTGTAATAAGAAAATAAAAAATGAAAAAAGCACTAACACCTTCATTTGAAAACTTTTATGATAAGATAAAAGAAATCCTTGAATCGGCTCGGAACAGGTCATACAGAGCTGTTAACTTCGAGATGGTACAGGCTTATTGGGAGATCGGACACACGATCGTGGAAGAAGAGCAAAATGGAGGAAGCAGGGCAGATTATGGAACCAGGCTTCTATTAAGTTTATCTAACCGACTTACTGTAGATTATGGAAAGGGATTTGATGAGAGTAACCTGCGGAACATGAGAATGTTTTATCTGAGATATCAAAAACGTGACGCACTGCGTCCTGAATTATCCTGGACTCATTACAGAATATTGATGCGTGTAGAAGAAGACCCGGCAAGGGAGTTTTACTTGCAGGAATGCGTGGAAGGTAACTGGAGCACACGTCAGCTGGAGAGGCAGATTAACAGTCTTTATTTTGAGCGCATACTTATGAGCAGTAAGAAAGGCCGGCCACTTGTAAGAAAGGAGGCTGACGACAAAAAAGAAGTTATGCAACCCGAACATATTATAAAGGATCCTTATGTTCTCGAGTTCCTGAAGCTGAACCCTAACATGAGTTTTTATGAAAGGGAAATAGAACAGGCCCTTATCGATAAGCTGCAGGCGTTCCTGCTGGAACTTGGCAAAGGCTTTTCTTTTGTAAGCAGACAGTACAGGATATCTGCGGAGGACAGTCACTTTTATGTAGACCTGGTATTTTACAATTATATCCTGAAATGTTTTTTACTTATTGATCTGAAAACCGGAGAGCTGACCCATCAGGATATCGGGCAGAAGGATTTTTATGTCAGGTACTTTGAGGATCAGGTAAGACAGCAATCTGATAATCCCACTATAGGACTGATACTTTGTACAAAAAAGAGCAAAACAATAGTCAAATACAGTCTTTTAAGTGAAAGCAAACAGATCTTTGCTTCAAAATACAAGCTTTACTTGCCAACCGTTAAGGAACTGCAGCAGGAGATTACCAGGGAACGGCAAATGATAGAGCAGGAAAAAGGACTAAGGGACTAATCCCCGCAACTCCCAAAAATCTTCCCCTCTCGCTCGCTGAGTCTTTATCTAAGCCAAAGTTAAGCCATAGTGTAAAGTTTTACCAAAACCATTTCCACAAAGAAAAAACCGGAACCGAGCGAAGCGAGCTCACGAATACCATTGAAATTAAATTACTTGGATTCCGGGTCCGCGCGTGAGGAGTACGCTTGAGCTGAAGCTTCAGCACAGGCGCATAATGAAGGAGGTATGGAATATGTTGATAATGCTATTACATGGGCCAAGCAGCCATTGTTTAATACTAAAGGCAAGACAGAAGACCGAAGACCGAAGACTGCCGCAAGCCCGAAGACAGCCGAAAGACCGAAGACCGAGGTCAATCCGGGGCGTAATCGTGCCTTGTTATGCCTGCATAATAAAGGTCAAAACCGCCCTTTCCGCCGGGACGGTCCGAAGAGAAGATCATCAGGTCGTTCAGGAACTCCTTCTCGGGGGTTGAGACAACCACCGGACGAAATTCGTCATTTGCACTGTTGATCTCATCACCGAAGTTGACCGGCGCCGACCACCCCTGGCCGTCAAATAATGAGTACCAAAGATCGAATCCCCCATGCCCTCCCTCCCTGTCTGAAGCGAAGACCATTATGCGGCCATTCACGTAAGGGCATCTTTCATCCGACCCGCCGCTGAGTTGCGTTACCTTGCTTATTGCAGGGTTCACCGACTCGTTGATCAGCTTTCCCTCCTCACTCACTGCCTGCCAGAGATCCCAGGTGCCATCGCGGTCAGAGCTGAAATAGGCCACCTCGCGGTTGTCAATCTCGTTACTGTTAATTGTGAGATATGCCTCGTTATGCTCCGTATTAACTCCGTCAACCGGCTCCACACCGCCGGATGGAATGAAATCCATATGTTCACCCAGGGTATAATACCTGCAGTAAATATCCTGATCGCCCGAATGATCCGATGTGAAAAGAAAACGGCAGGCCTGGTTTTCCCCGGGCTCATACCATTCATTCTCATAATCCGCGGTGAAATATGGTCCGAATTCGTTCCCGCTGCTGTTTATCCCGTCAAGTACGGAATAGGTGAAACCTCCGGTTTCCATCCTGAACTCTCCGGTTATCAGATCAAAGAATATTTTTCCGCGGTATCCGATGAAGTCGAAATTGTCGCCGGAGCTCTTCCTCGAGGAAGAAAAGATAAGCGAAAAGGTTTTTGAAGCCCAGGTGATCTCGAGGTCGGAATTGTAATCGTCGTACTGCGAGTTGACTTTGCTGAAGTTAACCGCAACAGGCGGAATTATTCCCCTGTCGAAGTTCAGCCGGTGGTCGTTACACGAGACCATGAGGCAAAGTAATAGCAGAATGACGGCGTTGGTTTTCATCTCTTTGTTTTTGACAGGTTCATTACAAATCCGACGTTCAGGTTGTGGTACCTGACCGGCAGAAAAAAGTAGCCGTTAATGCTGGTCTCATCTGTAAATGAGGGTCTTGTGAGGTTCACACTGTATCCCAGGCTCAGACCATAACGCCCGGTCAGCCAGTGGTTTATCCTGATGCCGGCATTACTTAAAGGCGAGAACGATCTGTCTTTCCGGATGCTGCTGATTACCCCTAGTTTGCTGTTGGTGACATTAATGTTTGGGTGTACCGTCAGCGCACAACCAAGATGACCCATCAGCAGAATATCAGTGTTCCGGAACTCCGGAACCTTGAATATCAGGCCCAGCATCCCCTGCAGAACCTGGTAGTTGCCTGCCGAGATACGGTTCTCACCATACCCGTTCAGCAAGTTGTTGTACTCCGCCAGAAAATCCTTCTCGCTGATGAATATATTCGAATAGCCGATCGCCGAGGAGAGTCCGAAGAAACGTCCGGTGTATCGGAGAAGTGAAGCTTCCATGTTCGGTCCCGCTGACGCAAAGCCGGCATGGGGTATTAATTTCTTTACAGCGAATTCATTGTATGGCAGCGAGATACCGGCACTTGCGCCGAAAATTGTCCTTTTGACCTCCTGCTGTGAATGACCGGTAACGGCTATTGCGTACAGTAATACAAGAATAGATAAACACTTTTTCATTTCAGGGTCGCGGTTCTCCCGGGTTTGTTCAAAAATCATACCAATTATGAGTTCCCCTGCTGTTTATTTCTAACTCCCGGCAGGCCGTCCCTTCCGGCGGCTCGCCGCTTCTTCCCCCTTCTTCCAAAATATCAATTAATGACCTGTCATCCTGATCCCGAGTCCTCGGGAGAAGGATTCCCTGATCATTATTCTTTTACCATTCACAATTAGGGTTTTAACAATTTGATATTTGGTATTTTGTTTTAATCGATTATCCATTCGCCGTAGGCGATATGGTTTTGTTGAAAATGAGTCCGATAGAATATTTACCGCGTAGGGGTTTTACATGTAAAAAATCTATTGAATTTTTTTAAATGAATAATTAATTAGCCTCCCTTATTGCGCCCACTACGGGGCTTTGTCTTCCAGGGAGTTATTACATCGGGCGATGCCCGACGTTAACGTATTTAAGGCCTACGGCCTTTATTGCGGGTTTCATAAACATCACATAATCTTCGCAGCAACCTGATATTCAGATATTGGTTTTCTGATTTCGGATTTGTGTTTTATAATTTGGGTGCCACTGGATGCCAACGCTAATATATGTAAATTCTGCGACCTCTGGTCTACTCAGCGTTGTTTACTAACACTACCGCCGGGCCGTTATGGGCATGTTAAATACAATCCTCTGTTATAGATAATTATTTGAATTTTGATAACTTTGAAATAAAAATGCCTACAATTCTTCTTATAGCTGGATGGCGACTTTATTTCTGGTCAAATGAAGGAAATGAGCCCATGCATATACATGCTGAAAAAGGTGACATGGAATGTAAATTCTGGCTTGATCCGGAGAATTTTGAAATCACCATTGCTCTGGAATATAACTTATCCGTTCAGGCAAAACGGGAAATAAAAAAAATAGTTTACGAGCACTTTGACTATATTGTTTCTGAGTGGTATAAGTACTTCAACAAATAAAAAAATGGAAAAAGCATATACGATTAATGAGTTACGTTTTGAAGATGATTATCTGATCATTGTTGTTGATAATCAAACGATAAAGGTGAAATTGTCGAAAATTTCTGAGAAATTAGCTAAAGCATCTGATCATGAAAGAAATGAATTCACGATCTCACCTTCAGGGTATGGAATACATTGGAGTTTATTGGATGAAGATTTATCCATAAATGGCTTGTTAAAAGCTGCTAAATAAACACGCCCCATAACAAGCGGTATAGCCAATAGACACATCTCTGGCATCTTGAGCTTCGTACACCTCATTAGCATTTCATTACCTTGACAGTTTATCGACCGCACCCCTTACTGGCCATACCGCCAAACGTTAGCTGCCACCGAAGTCCATCACGATATGAAATACTTTTATCCGCGAGTATCCCATCTATTCGCCGTAGGCGATATGGTTTTGTAGAAAATGAGTCCGATAGAATATTTACCGCGTAGGGGTTTTACATGTAAAAAATCTATTGAATTATTTTCCTGTAACCTCTACGAGGTATGCTGCGGGCATGGAATCGGACAGTTACCTGACTATCAAAGCATTTGGTGAGGGCTTTGCCGTTCAACTGAAAGCGTTTGCTCACATTGATTTATATTTCAAAGGTGTTCACGAGCCGGCAAAGCCGGGTTCAATTGAAAGAAAAAATTACTCTTGTTTCCAGTCTCGGATTATGATCCGGTCCTGGTAAAGTCTTACATCGAGCTTCTGCTTGTTTTTCCACTTAAGTTTTCTGATGTACTCGATCGGGATTGTCACTGCATAACTCGATCCGCCTGATACCTTTGTCAGGCTCCGGATGTTTTTTTCTCTTCTTGTTGCCATAGCGTTTAAAATTTGCAACGTATTAAGGTACTGCTTTTAATACGTTTTATAATACTGCTTATAATACGTTGATTCAGGCGCTCTGGACCTTAGAAAAAGAAAGAACCTTTCTCAAACCGACCTGGCAAACGCTGCAGGCATTTCTTATGCCCAGATCGGGAGGTATGAAACGAAAAAAACAACCGCCGGCCGAGGTGATTAAAAAAATTGCCAATGCTTTAGATACTACCGTTGATTATCTCATTAATAGCGATACTGACGAGAAAGCCAAATCAACTCTCAAGGATACCGAACTGCTGCAACAATTCAAAGCAATCCAGGAGAGGATAGATCTAATGAACCGCTTTGTAAGATTGTTTGGATCTGGCAGTATTGAGTGTCTTCTGGCCGACAGAGAATTTGTCTTGCTTTTTAGCAACTATATAGATTGGGCTTTTTTTCAAAGAACGTTATTACCCTAAAGAAACATATTTTTTTTTTCAACTGAAAGTGTTTTCAATTGAAAGAAAAAATCACTCCGGGTTCCAGTCCCTGATTATGATTCTCTCCTGGTAAAGTGTGACATCAAGTTTCTGTCTGGTTTTCCATTTAAGTTTTCGGATGTAATCGATTGGGAGAGTGACTCCATAGCTGGATCCGCCTGATACTTTTGTCAGGCTCCGGATCTTTTTTACTGTTTCCACTATAGAAAGCACGCATCGAGAAAAGGTATTCCAAGAGCGGCCTGGCAAAGGAGATAAATGTGCATTACTCCCAAATCGGGCGTTATGAAGAGAAAGGGGCACAACCTTCAGGCGATATACTGGCTAAGCTGGCCAATGCACTGGAAGTTACATCAGACTACCTGATGAACGGAACTTCAGATGACCGTAAGCCTTCGGCCTGATGCATATTGTTTTCCCCGCTTGGGCGAGATAATTTTGGGTTTAAAAACCATATGGAAAAGCAGGATAGGATTAAGCGATCGGAGGAGATGTTAGCTCTTATCGAGCAGT
>JBAVOD010000009.1:0-3188 GCA_049691735.1 Bacteroidales bacterium | reverse complement strand
CCCGTGGTATACACCGAAGCTCCTTCGAAGGCCATAATATGGCTTGAGCCGATAATAAAGATGTTCTTGTAATTTGTGTTCCTGTCAATGGCTGAAAAAGCTGAGGCGGCAACTTTTCCCGAAAAGATGTATCCGGCATGTGGACAGATAATGGCTCTTACAGGTCCTCCGGAAGCGGTCTTTACGCAATCTGCAAACAGTTGCGCGATATCATCTGAAAGAGTTTCCCTGCCCGCAGGGTAAAACCGGCCAGCCGCTACGGGTTGCCTGTCGGACGACTTTGATTGTGGATATGTTTCCATGGCAATTAGGGTTGAAAGCACTGCAATACATACGCGAAGCATGGCTGAATGCAAATTGATTACAGTTCTAAAGGTAGATCAAAAAATCAAGGAGAATGTAAAATACGGAAGGAATATCCTGCCCCGGGGGCTAAATAAAGATCATCGATTCCTTAAGGATTTTCCCCGCTTCATCAGTCCCGTATATCTTAAGCCCGGTGCTCACTGATGCACTGCTGATCACATCGATGACAGGGCTGAGATCGTCTTTTATGTCGTCAATGTCGTCGAAGTCTTCTATCGGAAAGTAAATATGAAGTATAAGTACACTTTCAGGCTTTGAAATACCTGTAAGGGACTTGACTATTTTTGCCAGCCATATTGAGGAAGCAGTATTGAAATAATCAAGATTTAATCTTAAATTTGTGGTCTGCCTGGGGTTTCGGACATATTCATTGACCCAGTCAAGGACCGGCTCAAAGATCCTGGGAGCATTTATCGGAATGGACTTACCTGAAAGTATCAACTCTCCGCTTACATAGTTCAGGTCTATAAGCGGGGTCTTTTCAGTTTGTTCGACAAACATGTTTTTAAGCTCCTTCATAACAGGCTCGGTTATTGTGTTCCTTATTTTTAATTTCAATGCCATATTCAAAAGTATAATTTCTTTTGATGTATGCTGAGAAATTTCATCAAAAAGAAATGATCCGTTGTCAAATAAATCGGTTTGTTTATATAAAAAAAAACAAACCTGTTTCAAAATCAGCCCGATCCGCTTCCTATGACTGACCACCGATATGCCGATGTGATTAAAATATTATATTTGCAGGCGTAAATTTTTAAACTTCAATGGAGAGTGTTCTGAAGGATAGGATAAAAGAGGCTGTCAGAGTCCTTTACAATAATGAACTGACCGACGAACTCGTTCAGCTGCAGGAAACCAGAAAAGGCTTTAAAGGCGACTTCACCCTGGTCGTTTTTCCCTTGCTCAGGTTTTCCAAGAATACTCCCGAGAAAACAGGCGAAACCATAGGAAATTACCTTACTTCGAATTACCCTGAGATCTCAGGATTCAATGTTATTAAAGGATTCCTTAACCTTGAAATTTCTGACACCTGGTGGGTCGGATATTTCCAGGATCTTGCTGCGGGAAAGGATCTTTTTGCGACCTGCAGGGTTAAGGAGCCGGAGGTGATCCTTGTCGAATTCTCTTCCCCCAATACCAATAAACCATTACATCTGGGTCACATCAGGAACAACCTTCTGGGGTATTCGTTATATCGTATTCTGTCGGCATGCGGCCATAAGGTTATCAGGACCAACATCGTGAACGACCGTGGCATACATATCTGTAAATCGATGCTGGCATGGCTTAAATACGGGAATGGTGAGACACCCGAGTCTTCAGGGATAAAAGGCGATCACCTGGTTGGCAAATACTATGTTAAGTTCGAACAGGAATACAAGGCCCAGGTTGAAGATATGGTTGCCCGCGGCATGAATGAGGCGGAGGCACGCAACTCGGCACCGTTGATGAAAGAGGCCAGGGAAATGCTCCTCAAATGGGAAGCAGGCAACACAGAGGTTGTCAACCTCTGGAAAACAATGAACTCGTGGGTCTATTCAGGGTTTGACGTTACCTACAAGGCCCTGGGGGTTGACTTTGACAAGATCTATTACGAGTCGGAGACATATATAAAAGGTAAGGAGATCGTGCTTGCTGCTCTGAAGGACAATATCTTTTACAGAAATAATGACAGTTCGATCTGGGCCGATCTTACCTCGCAGGGTCTCGACCATAAAGTTCTGCTGCGTTCCGACGGCACTGCCGTATACATGACCCAGGATCTGGGCACTGCTGTGACCCGTTACAACGAATACAGGTTCGACAAGACTATCTATGTGGTCGGGAATGAGCAGAACTATCATTTCCAGGTGCTGAGGGCACTGATGAAAAAGATGGGCTACGAATTTGCTGACGGACTGATCCATTTTTCATATGGGATGGTAGAACTCCCGGAAGGCAGGATGAAATCGCGTGAGGGCACGGTTGTGGATGCTGATGACCTTATAAAGGAAATGAAGGATACCGCAAGGACCGTATCACTCGAACTTGGGAAGTTGTCCGACTACTCCGGGGAGGAAAAGGAGGACATCTTCAGGAAGATAGGCCTGGGTGCACTGAAATACTTTATCCTTAAGGTTGATCCCCATAAGAACATGACTTTTATTCCGGCTGAATCAATTGATTTTAACGGGAATACCGGACCATTCATCCAATATACCTACGCAAGGATCAGATCTGTTTTCAGGAAAGCAGAACAATCGGGAATTAAACCCGACATTTCGTCTATTGCAATGGCAAAGCCGGGAATAAAGGAGTACAACCTTATAAGGCTGCTGAGGAAATTTACTGATACTGTCTCCGAGGCTGCTGCCGGATACAGCCCGGCTCTTATTGCCAACTATTGCTACGATCTGTCGAGGGAATACAACCAGTTTTATCACGATTTTTCAATCCTTGGGGAGGAAGATCAGTCTCTTCGGGATTTCAGGCTTTTTCTTTCAAAAGTAACAAGTGAAATCCTCTCTTCGGGAATGTGGCTTCTGGGAATTGAGATGCCTGACAGAATGTAAGTACTAATAAAATTATTCAGAATAGAAAATTATGTTTGATAGTCTTAGCGACAGGCTGGAAAAGTCCTTTAAGATGCTTAAGGGACAGGGCAGGATAACTGAAATAAACGTTGCGGAAACTCTTAAAGAGGTGCGGCGGGCTTTGCTCGATGCTGATGTGAACTTCAAAATTGCAAAGCAGTTTACCGATAACGTCAAGACAAAAGCACTGGGCCAGGAGGTGCTTAAATCGGTCAACCCTTCACAGATGATGATCAAGATCGTCCACGA
>JBAVOD010000008.1:0-4466 GCA_049691735.1 Bacteroidales bacterium | reverse complement strand
CTTTATGCCTGAGAACTTCTACCTGAATATGCAGAAAAGTCCTTCGATAGTACTGCTGATGGACATAGAGACAAGGCTTCCCAGACTTCTTGAGGAGTATTCGTGCTATTCAGCCGATGAGCTTGCTGCATCGGTTGAGAGAATAAGAAGGAGGATGGGCGGCGATAATGCAGCTGAGGCTATTGCTGCTATCAGAAAGGGCGATTTTGCATCGGCCGTCAGAATTGTGCTGAGGTACTATGACAAAACATACCTGCACAGCCTGAAGAGCAAGCCTGATAACAAGGTAATCTATGTCAGCACGGATACTGACAATGTGGAAGGGAATGCTTCTAAAATCCTTTCAGTCGCCGATAGTATCGTGTGGTGATATGACCGGGATCAGACCGGAAATTTACCTGAATCTACCCACCTGTAGATCTTATCTGACCTCCTGAGCAACACAGGAGTCTTTATTGAACAGAATTCTCCTTTATGAGCCTTTGCCGTTTCCTTCAGATCAACCCGGATCTCATTTGCCGTAAATTCAGTAACACCAGTGGTTGTGCCGGTTGCAAGGAGGATTTCCCCTTTTTCAAGGTCACCTGTTTCAAGCTTCACTTCTGCAACGCCGGGCTTTGAAAAATAATTGGTCACCCTGCCAAGGTAAATTTTCTTTTTTGTTGCAACTGAGCCATAGCGGTTATTCCATTCCCCCAGTCTCCTGCCGAGGTAATATCCATCCCAGAAACCCCTGTTGAATACCGTGGAGAGCCTGACCATCAATTTTTCAATTTTTTCGCTTCCGTATGAGCCGTCGATGACCGATCGTACTGCTTCATCATAGCATGAAGTGACAGTTTTGACGTATTCGGGCGATCGTGCCCTTCCTTCAATTTTAAAGACCCTTACACCGGCATCCATCAGCTTGTCGGCAAAGCCTATTGTGCAAAGATCCTTCGGTGACATTATAAATTCATTGTCAATTCCGAGCTGGTCGCCCGACTCCTTATCTGTGACAATATACGATCTGCGGCAGATCTGGTAACACCTGCCCCTGTTAGCCGACATGTTGTATTCATGAAGGCTGAGGTAGCATTTTCCGGAAGTGGCCATGCAAAGGGCCCCGTGAACAAACATTTCAATCCTGACCGGCTCTCCTTTCGGCCCCCTGATATCCTGCCTGATTATCTGCTCATGGATATTTTTCACCTGCTCAAGGTTCAGCTCGCGGGCAAGCACCGCTACATCGGCCCATCCTGAATAAAATTTCAGCGCTTCGGTATTTGAGATGTTCATCTGCGTTGAGAGATGCACCTCGATCCCCGCCCTTGATGCGTAGTCGACAACCGAAAGATCGGATGCAATGATTGCCGAAACACCGCTCAGGACTGCAGCATCAACTATGCGATGCATCTGCTCAATTTCGTTATCGAAAACGACTACATTGACAGTAAGATAACTTCTTACATTGTTTTCGCGGCATAGGGCCACGATCGTGCGAAGATCGTCAAGTGAAAAGTTTACTGAAGAAGCTGCGCGCATATTTAATTCTCCGGCCCCGAAGTACACTGAATCCGCGCCCCCCTGAATGGCTGCCATAAGTGATTCGAACGATCCTGCCGGAGCCATTATTTCAATCTCATTCCGGTTCATGCATAAAAAAGTTAAAAGTGGCGGGAAGGGAATTAACGGTGCCCGTTATTCATCAATATCCTTATGCAGGACCCCTTCCCGATTTCAGAATACCTCACGAAGATCTTGCCGTGATGGTACTCCTCTATTATTCTCTTTGTGAGAGAGAGGCCAAGGCCCCAACCTCTCTTTTTAGTGGTGAAACCGGGACTGAAAATTTTCTTATATGCTGACTTGGGAATTCCTTTTCCCGTATCATAAATATCAATTATTGCATGCTTATCATCTTCTGAAACCCGTATCGTGATTTCACCATCTCCTTCCATTGCATCGATTGCATTTTTGCATACATTCTCTATTACCCATTCAAAAAGAGCCGGGTTGACAGGCACAATTATTTCATCATCGGTTGAGAACGGCAGGACAAACAAAACTTTTGAGGATGACCTTGTCTTAAGATAATCAACAGAATTCTGTATAAGGGCAAGGATATTCTCCTCGATCATCGAAGGCTTTGAACCGATCCTTGAAAATCTTTCAGTTACCTTTTCGAGCCTTTTAACATCCAGGGCAAGCTCCCTGGTTACCGAAACCTCCGGATATTTATTCTGAAGTATTTCCACCCAGCCTGAAAGTGAAGTAGTGGGGGTACCCAGCTGATGGGCGGTTTCCTTTGACATCCCGACCCAGACCCTGTTCTGCTCGGCTTTGCGTGAAGTGCTGAGGGCGATAAAGGATACTACAATGAACAGGACAATGAACCCCAGCTGAACATATGGGTAATATATCAGCTGGCTGAGTATGATACTGTCCTTGTAATAGATCCTGTTGTTTGTACCGTCGGGCAGATCAATAAGGATCGGCTTGTTGGAACTTCTCATTTTCTGAAGTTTCATGGCCAGCATGGCAGGATTGTTCGCCTTTGCGGGATCGATATTTTTGGAATCGATGATGTTGTCGGATCCATCTGTAAGAATAACAGGAACAGTGCTGTTATTCTCAATTATTGACAACAGGAATTCAAGATTCTGGGTCGAATCGGCTGAATTGATCAGCCGCGTCGCATCAGCCCACATCTCCACTTTTTTCCTTTCTTCTTCCTTAAGACTGTGAACAAGGAACTGTGTATAGACCAGTGATCCAACGCCTATCAGAATTGCAAAAAGGAAAAGAAAGACTTTCCAGCTGCTTCGGTTTCGTAATATATTCAAAGCCTTAATTATTAGGGTTAAAAATTACTATTTCTTTTTAAATAGATTTCTTATAATACTCTCTTTTTTAACAACCGGTGGTTCAGTTTCTTCTGTCTTTGCCCCGGTTCCTTCCCACGTGACCCTGAACTTTGGCTTCCTCGCTTTCCTTTCCACAGTATCCTTTTTGTACATTCCATATTCCTCGTTCAGTATATTCCTCAGTGTCTGCCGTTCCTTCCGGATTGCATTCTTTACCTGGTCACCTGCAGCCTTTCCGTCATAGCTTACCTTGACTTCTTCTCCCTTTCCGTCTATCTTAAGGAAGACTGAGGTTCTCCCCAGGCCATCGTCTTCGACCTCCCCAAAATCGTCCGACAGGCTTTTGTTCCTGCGCGCCTTGTTGCTTAAAAGCTCCGAAAGAAGCATCTTAACGTGATACTGGTAGTTATTGTCAAAAGTGTGTGTTCCGTTTACCGAAAGATCAACAGCAGATGACCGTACCTCCATCTGGGGTATGTAAAAACAATTGTTCCTGATAAAGAATTCATTTTCAAGCTTCTCAAACTTAATATTCTCCAGCTCTGAAAGCTCAACAAAAGAAGAGAGCGCTTTTACGGGATCAAAATCAATAAGGGCGCCATCGGACAGCACGTATTTGCCGTCAGCTGTCAGTGACTTCATGTCAGGTTTAAGCATGGAATCGACCGGTAGCACGAGAGATATATTCCCTGAAAGGGAGCCTGCTATATTTTCAGACTTCAGAAAATTCTGGCCGAAGTTGTTAAAAGATAAAAAAGCTTCATTTACATCGACATTATTAACTCCGAAGCTGCCCCGTCCCACGAAGGATCTATCGGCATGCTGGATTAACGCCCCGTTCCCTGACATGCTGCCTTTTTGCGAGTTCAGATTCAATGAACTGAAATTCAGCTGCCCTGGTTTAAAATTCATCGATCCTTTCACTCTATTGGCCTTAAATGTTTTATATACCAGGCTATCGAATGAAAAATCAACACCGACCAGTATTTTATCAGGCAGGTTCAGAGGAGCTTTTCCATTATCTTTTACCTTAACTGCCTTCCCTCCCGAATTGTCAAAGAATAGTTCGGGTTTAAGGCACGAAGATGTTACTGATGCTTTCCCTCCCAGACTGACCGGGTTTCCGGCTGCCCATGAGGGGAAGTTTGTAAGGCTGGCATCAAGAATGATCGTGTTTCCGTTAAGGTTGAACCTGAAACCGCTTGTTGTCGTAGTTTCATTAAAGAGGACAGAACCGCCGGCGTCGCTGAGGCTTATGTTCTTATCCTTCATAATCACACTGACTGATCTTACCGTTGCTTCCGATCTTGAATTAAGACTGAACAAGTCTCCTATTTTGTACTTCTCCTTCTTTGCCATTAGTCCTGAAAGCTTAACATTGAGTGCTATCGATCCTCCGGCTTTGTCAATATTCGTGAGGTTGAAATATTCCCTGAGCTCCGCGGGGAGAAGTGTCCCTTTAAATGTTAATTCGGCCCATGGCTTCGAAAAATCAGTGACCATAAAAGACCCCCTGAATGTCTGTGATCCGAGCTTAGCAGTGAAATTATTGACTGACAATGTGCTTGTTTCAGGCCGGTTCCCTTTGCCGTTGGTATATGAGCCATCAAAGTTGAATCC
>JBAVOD010000007.1:0-2560 GCA_049691735.1 Bacteroidales bacterium | reverse complement strand
GACTATGACAGATGCAGGAATGGAAGATGAAGGAAAATTGTTCAGAAAGAAAATCCTTCTTAGCATGCTGTTGCCCGGCATTCTTGTAATATTAATGTGGCTTGTGAAAATAACTGAGGTCCTGTTCGGCTTCAGTCTGACCACTTTTGGGATATATCCTATGACACTGAGAGGTTTGCCAGGTATTATTTTTTCTCCTTTCGTACATGCGGGTTTCAATCATCTTTTTGACAACACACTTCCTCTTTTCTTCCTGGGAACTGCCCTGTTTTATTTTTATTCGGAAGTAGCCATAAAGGTTTTTCTATGGACCTGGCTGCTGACAGGATTATTTGTATGGATAGCCGGTCGCCAGGCCTGGCATATCGGGGCCAGCGGACTTGTATACGGTCTTGCGGCATTTCTGTTTTTCAGCGGGATTTTAAGAAGATATTTCAGACTGGTTGCCCTTTCGCTTCTTATAGTTTTTCTGTATGGCTCGATGGTCTGGGGCATTTTCCCCGGGATTTACCAGAATGTGTCGTGGGAATCGCATATGCTCGGTTTCGTTTCAGGGATAATCCTGGCAATCCATTACAGGCGCCGGGGGCCGCAGGCGCCGGTTTATGAGTGGATGGAAGAGGAAGATGAAGAAGATAATGATCAGAATCCTGCACTTTAAGAACAGGTGCGGGGAGCGGGGTGCTTTTGGAAAACATTAGGGCCGACTTGCAGAACTTACAGAACTTGCAGACCTTATTTATGACCGACCTCTCAATTATAATCGTAACATATAAAGCCTGGGACAGGCTGCGGAAATGCCTTGAATCAATTAACAGCTTCACAGGTGACAAATTTTCCTTTGATGTGATCGTGGTTGATAACAACCCGGATGTCAGTGCCATCCATGATATTGAACAACAATTTAACCGCTTCAGGTTCATCCATCCGGGAGTAAATGGCGGATTTGCATTCGGAAACAATGCCGGCAGCCTGGTTGCCAGCGGCAAATACCTGCTATTTCTTAACCCTGATACCGTCGTCACTGAGACCGCAGTTCAGGCGCTTCTTGATGCATCCGCATCCGATCAGCACTTCAGCATACTTACTTGCAGGCAGACAGATGAAATGGGAAATGAAACCAAAGTGACCGGTAATTTCCCGCATTTGAACAGCCTTACAGGCTTTCAGAGGGCATTATCAAAACTGTTCAGGAGCGGCATCAAAGCTGATGATCATTTTGTGGGCATTGAACCTGCCGACTGGGTCTCGGGCTCGGTTATCATGATCAGCAGCAGCCTCTATCACAGCCTTGGCGGTTTCTATGAAGGATTCTGGATGTACTATGAAGATGTTGACATCTGCAAAAGGGCAACCGAGGCCGGCGGAAAGATCGGGTGTCTGAGGAACGCAACCATTGAGCATAGCCACGGGGGGTCTTCAAGGATCGATCTGAAGACAACCTCAATTACAAAGTCCGAAGTAAAAATTTCCCAGCACCTTTATGTATCCCGCCATTTCAAAGGGATTGAAAAAATCCTGGGGCAGCTTCTACTGACGGTCAATAATCTGGTTACGGGCATTGTCCTGGCGGCTGTCGGACTAATCTTTTTCTTTATTCCGAAGCTTTTTGTGAATACTTTAATATTTTTAAGACTTGTTAAATACTATACAACGCTGCAGCGAAGATCGTGGATAAGCCCCAGGTCGGTTATCCTTACGACAGAGCACGAAAATTAGCTGTTATACAGATGTGCCTACAGCCAATTCCGGCAGAGGATATGCGGTTTGACAAGGTATTGAAAGATTATCCTGAAGATAATTTTATTGAAAGTTGAAGGAATCTTACAAATTATTACCTTTAACCCCGACTTTAACCTGAACCTGAATTAAATCCATCTATGAACGGGAAACCTGTAGCCGTAATTACAGGCGCCAGCAGAGGCATTGGCAGATCGGTTGCTATTTCATTGGCTGAGGCGGGTTTTGACATTGCTGCCATTGCCCGGTCGGTCGACAGTGAAGGGATGGAGATCCTCGGACCCGAGGTCGAAAGGCAAGGAGGCCAGTATTTCCCGATAGGTCTTGATATTTCCTGCACCGATTGCCATAACGAAGTCGTATCAAACATACTGGATCGTTATGGGAGGATCGATTTTCTTGTAAATAATGCAGGAGTCGCTCCGCTTCAAAGGAATGATGTCCTTGAAATGACTGATGAAAGCTACAACAGGGTCCTGAATATAAACCTCAGGGGTCCGGTGTTTTTTGCACAGAAAATAGCCAGGGAAATGATCTGGATGAGGGACCAGATTCCTTCATATAAGCCCGTAATCATCTTCATAACTTCTGTTTCGGCGGTAATGTCATCTACCAACCGGATGGAATATTGCATTTCAAAAGCCGGCCTGAGCATGGCATCCACGGTGTTTGCTGACAGGCTTTCGAAGGAAGGGATACTTGTTTGCGAGGTGCGTCCGGGCATTATTAAGACCGATATGACTTTAAAGGTGAAGGAAAGGTACGACAGGATGATCGCGGACGGTTTCGTACCGCAGGACCGATGGGGGATGCCTGAAGA
>JBAVOD010000006.1:0-8092 GCA_049691735.1 Bacteroidales bacterium | reverse complement strand
CAATCTACAGGAAGGGATATAAAATAAGACTGGTTGAGGACAGGACCAACTCATACCTGATAGACCTTTACCCCGAAGACATCAACAGCGACAATATCAGGATAAGGCTTGATATTCAAAAGCCGGACCTTAATCTGAACAGCCTTGAATACAAATACAAGAATGGTATTACAGTGACTGTTCGTGTAAAGGAATACAACCTCAAACAAAGACCCGGGGATTCAACATTTGTATTTTCACCCGAAAAATATAAGGGTGTCGAAATTAACGATATGCGTTAACCCCATGCTTTTTCTCTTCCGGGATAGGCAATCCTCGCATGATAAATGGTTAAAAGCCTTTTGACGAATACTTTTTTTATGTCGGATATATCCTTGAACGTCAGGGGTGTTTCAGAAAACTGGCCATCCTGTTCCTGAATATACGTGATCCTCTCGACAAGCTCGCTTATGTTTTCCTCCGAATAGTTCTGAAGAGTGCGCGATGAGGCTTCAACTGCGTCGGCCATCATCACTATCGCGGTTTCTTTTGAAAATGGCTTTGGTCCTGAATAGGCAAATTGCCGTTCCATTTCTGCCTTGCCGGGATTCTGGTCAATAAATTTTTTATAAAAATAGTAAGCAGTGCTGCTGCCGTGATGAGTATGAATGAAGTCAATAATCTGGGCAGGCAGATTATATTTCCTCGCAAGATCGGCGCCCTCCTTTACATGACCAATGATCACCTTTGAGCTTTCGAGCGGTTCCATCCGGTCATGCGGGCTGAAACCCTCACTCTGATTCTCAATAAAATATTCCGATCTGATTATTTTACCGATGTCATGGTAAAGGGCTCCTGTTCTAGCAAGCAGGTTGTTGGCACCTATTTCCCTGGCAGCTTCCTCAGCCAGGTTAGCCACCTGGAGTGAGTGCTGAAATGAACCCGGAGCTTCCTCAGCCAGCCGCCTGAGCAGAGGCTGGTTCGTGTCGGCAAGCTCGAACAATGTGGCATCCGACAGAAACCTGAATGTTTTTTCGAATACAAAGATCAGCGGGTAACTCAACAGTAGCAGAACTCCGTTTCCGGCAAAGAGGCTGTACTGGTTCCAGTTCATGTTCTCGAGGCTTCCCTCCTGCATTACACCGATGCCGAAGTATACGATCGAATATGCCAGGAATACCATCAGCGCGGCAAAAAACAGTTTTGCCCGCCTGTAAACGTTAGTCAGCGAAAAGATCACAATGACTCCTGCTATGTAACTCAGGAATACAAATTCAAACGAATTCGGCACGATGAAACCCGCAAGCATTATTGCGATCAGGTAAACGAAGAGAGCAAGCCTCGAATCATAGAAGGTTCGTACAACTATAGGAATGATAGCAAATGGTATCAGGTAGACAAGATTCACCGGAAGGTATACTACAAGCCTTGTAATTACCAGGAACAAAAGGATAAGAAGAAGTATGAAAGTGGTCTTCTGGGTAGAGCTAAGTACATCAAACCTGAAATGGTACATAAAGAGATAAAGCGCCACGTAACATGCGCTCACAAGGATGAACCGCCCGAGGACCACAAGCCATTTGTCGTACATCCCAAGCCGTTTTTCATATTCGTTTTTCAGCGATTCGAGCACCATATACTTCGGATCATTGACAATCTCACCGCGTGAAATTACCAGCTGTCCTTCCTGAATGAGCCCGCGTGTAAGGCTTATCTCGCCCAGGAGCCTGTCCTTCATGGCAGTTGAGGTGGCGGCATCATATAACAGATTGGGTTTAATGAAATCGTAGAAAGCAACGCTGGAAACCAGATCACCTGCCGGCTTCCCGGCTGTTTTCAAATATTTTTCAGCGAGGACCTCCTTATTGGTTTCGGTATACTGGTAAGCTGTCTTCTGAAGAAAAAGCTGATTAAGTGGTTTCTGCTCACCTACCTTTCCCTTTATTACGGTTACATCCGAATATGGACTTCCCGAACCAGATATGACTTCAGTCGACTCGAGTATGCCCCGCTGGTAAACTTCGGAAAGGATTGATGTGACATCACGCTTAAGCGAGATATACCTCATAGGTGCCAGAGGAGTGTTCTTTGATTCATAATCCTTCACCAGATTATTCAGGTATGCACCGAACCTTGACAATTCCGTTGCTTCAATTTCGCTATCCAGCCTGAAGCAGGGAGTATAGTTTTTCAGGATGCTGTCGCGCTCGCGCGAGATAACCTCATCTGATTTCAAAACCGGGAAATCCCATGGAGCGATAAGCGAAGGCCGGAGCCATGGCTTGCCCTTTTGAAATTCATATCTGAATTTCCCCTGGCGCGGCGAAATTGAAACAACAATTAATACGCTTAAGATAAAGTAGATGAGGTGATAAAGATATCTCTTGTCGGGTTTTTTCTCCGGCGCACTTCTGGATACAGCCATTGGCCTGGTTATTAATCGTAAAGGGGCAAAATTATTGATTATTTCATTAAATGAACAAAATGTCCGGATCAATGTGTAAAGCTAATATTGAGGGTAATCTTCAGGCTCTCCCAAGTGGGGCGAGGGGTGGGTTAAAAAGGTCGTGCAGTCTGAAGTCGTGCAGTCTGAAGTCGTTAAGGTTATGAAAGTTATGCAATCACTGAATGCTGACAGCTGACAGCTGATAGCTTTTCAGCCGAAGCCGGCATCCCTTGAACAATCCCGGGAAATTTATTAGTATTTTTGCTGAAATTCACATCCGATGGAAAGATTCATATGCGAGAATATTTTCGTTCCGTTAAGGGCAGCTCCCGCACACAAGGCCGAGATGCTAAGCCAGGTACTGTTCGGTGAAAAATACAGCATTATTGATGAATCAGGTCACTGGATAAAGATCGAAACAAAGTTCGACAATTTCAGGGGGTGGATCGATCTGGACCACCTGCAGCATACTGAAGATCAGGATAGTTTACCAGGCTATGTGCTGAACAGATCGCTGCTTTGCTTTAAAAGGGATAAAACAAGGTTTGTACTTGAAGCCGGATGTGAAATTTACAGACCAGACTTTGAAAATAAAACATTCCGTGTCGGAGAAAGTATATATACCGCCTGTGCTGATTTCGACGGGTCGTATATTTCAGCTGCCGGGTCGTTGAGCGACACAGCAATGAAGTTTGTGAACAGTCCATATATCTGGGGTGGTCGCATCCCTTCAGGGATCGACTGTTCGGGCCTGACACAGCTGGTCTTCAAGATTCATGGGATAAAGCTTCCCCGCAACGCAAAACAGCAGGCAGAAACCGGTGAAACTATTAATTTTCTTGAGGAAACAGAGCCGGGCGACCTGGTCTTTTTTGATAATGAAGCAGGTGTGATCTCGCACGTTGGGATGATCATTTCACGCGGACTGGTTATTCATGCTTCAGGAAGGGTGAGGTTGGAAATGATAGATCACCATGGGATCTTCAGGCAGGAGACCCAGGGTTATTCACATCATCTTCGTCTTATCAGGCGAATCAGGTGAGAGGCATTGTATGCGGTGAGCAGTCGGAGTCCGGAAATCTGAGGTCTGTCAGGGCATAATGACATGAAGGAGAAAAAAAAGCTGCCCCTTTTGATTCGAGGCAGCCATTTTCGTAAACCGGACAAGCTAATTATTTTGAGGTACCGTATCCGTAATTCTGTACCATGTTAGAGTTGGCGTTCAGCTCGACCAATGGTATCGGAAATGCGTATTTGTAACTTCCATACAGAGGCCCGTCATGGGATTGTTTATACTGGTCAACCAGCGGAATATCCCTTCCTGTCCGGGCCAGATCATAAAATCTGAAGCCTTCGAAGCATAATTCCTTTCTCCTTTCGAGGAGGATATTATCCTGGTTAATTTCAGTGTAAGAAGTTGCATTACGGTTATCGGGGATCATGTTAAGCCAGTCGATCGCCGTGATGTCCCCAAGTTCAAAGAGAGCCTCCGCATAATTAAGGATAACCTCTTCATACCTCAGGATGAACACATCATCGGAATAATCGATTGAAGGGTATTTGCCAAGGTTTCTAAGCTTCGTTCCTTCATATCCAATCATGCCGTCGACAAATCCTCTTACATCAGTCGGTTCAAAGATGTCGACCAGATTCTGAAGCACCTCGATATCGCCGTATGAAGTACCTGTGTAGATGTAATGAAGCCCGTTGATGTTGGCATTATCAGTACCGCTGAATGCCAGTTCAAATATGGAGTTGATCGGGCTGTCGGTATTCCAGATGCTTTTGTACGAAGCAGCAGGAATAATCTCAAATTCACCCGAATGGATCACAGCCTCACATGCGGTTTTGGCAACCGACCAATCCTTGAAATAAACAGCAACCCTTGCTTCTAATGCGTTTACACCAAATGTTGAGATGGTTTGCTTCGTTTCATCATTTAATGAAGCGGACATCAAAGAAAGTGCTGTCTCGATATCACTGTAAATCTTGCCTTTAACTTCTGCAACGGTATTTCTGACCGGAAGCAGATCATCACCTTTGTAGACCTCAATATAGGGGATACCGAGGGTAGGATCGCCGCCTATAACATTCTGCTGTCCGAACAATCTCAGCAGGTCAAAATAGGCCAGTGCCCTTATTGCATATGCCTGTCCCCTGATATTATTGATCTCAGTCTCATCACCTGTAATACCTTCTGCTCCGATGATAATGTTTGCGGATGCGATCACAGCGTACATTTGTGTCCATGCATCACTGGCGTAAGCATCGTTATTGCCAAGGCTCATTGCAGCCACGGTTAAGAACCTGCCTGAATTCCCGTTTGAGAATGTATTATCGGACCTTACTTCACCTTCGATGATATAATCACGTCCGTAATAAGCATAGGAGGTCATCCTGTTGTAGGCACCGTACAGCAACCCCTTAAGGTCTTCCGCGGTATTAATGCTTGTTTCCACAGATTTTGACTGTGCCAGCGTGGGATCCAGTGAATCCTTGGAGCACGAGAACAGGAGTCCGGCCAGTGCAATTGCGAGGAATATAATCGTCTTTCTCATGTTGTTAGAATTTTAAGGTTAAACCAAACACAATGGATTTGACAGGCGGCGTTGTCAGCCTTGTATAGCCGTCAGCCCTGACCTCAGGATCATATTTGAGATTCTTGTCCTTTACCCATGTCCATATGTTCGTGCCTCGGGCAAATATAGTCACGTCGCTGAAGCCGATTTTCTTTTCTATCGAAGCCGGCAGGGAGTAACCTAGAACAATATCCTTTAGACGAATGTAATCACCATCATAAAGGAATCTTGTCGATGGCCTTGAAGCATTGGAAGCAGTACTGCTGTATACCACTTTGGGGACATCTGTTACATCCCCCGGTTTCTGCCACCGGTCCATAAGTTCTGAAACTCCGTTGTAATAGAGCAATGTGTACACACCTGCGTGGTGGGTATAGAATGACCAGTCTTCAAAAACTTTATGTCCGCCGGCATAGAAGAAATTGATATCAAAGAACAAACCTTTATAATCCAGATGAGTGGATAATCCTCCTGTCAGGGTTGGCAGGGCACTTCCGCCCTGGTAATCAAGAACAATTGCCGGGTCATAATAATTCTTGGTAGTTTCTCCGTCCTTGCTGTTAAGGTACCATTCCGGCTCTCCTGTCTGAGGATCGACACCTGCATACTTCCTGGTATACCAGGAATAAATCGACTTACCCACGGCTACTTTCCGTTGCCCGGAAGTAATGTCAATTTCTTTCCCGGTTGCATCTTCTGCCAGTGCAAGTACTTCATTCTTAACTGTGGCAATGTTCACCGATATGTTCCAGTGAAGTCCGGCTTTTCTTATTACAGCCACATCAAGCAGAGCTTCGATACCGCTGTTGACTACAGTCCCGACATTCTGAACGATGGTTGAATGTCCAGATGTCCTTGTGATCGGAACACTCTGTAACAGGTCAAATGTTTTCTTATTGAAATATGCGATTGAACCAGTTATCCTGTCCCTAAGAAATCCGAAATCGGTTCCGATATCAATTGTATGATTCTTTTCCCACGTCAGATTGCCATTACCATATTGAGCAGGATAAACAGCTCCCATATTTGCATAATCGGCGTCGTAGGCCAGGAGCGCCTGATAGGCGTTTGCACCCACCCCTGTGCTGCCGATTAATCCATATGAACCACGGAGCCTCAGGTTGCTTATGAATTCAAATTGTTTTATGAAGGACTCCTCGCTCATATTCCAGGCTACACCGGCCGACCAGAAATTACCGAATCTGAGGGCTGGTGCGAACAATGATGAACCTTCCCTTCTGATGGTAAAGTCAGCGATATATTTAGCCTTATAGTTATAATTCACCATTCCCAGATACGAGAGGTTGCTCCAGTCAGAGTACGAAGAACTGGCATCAAAATTCGCGCCTGCACTCGATATATTAGTCAGTCCGTCAGTTGAGAAATTTTCTCCGTAGGCATAGATATAGTTGTCCTTATTCTTCTGATATTCGATAAGGGCCTTTGCTGACAGATTATGATTATTAATACTGATGCTGTAGTCAAGGGAATTCTGGAAGACATAATTCATGTTTCTGTCAGTTGATGCTTCAGAACTGCCGTTCTCACTCTGGGAGTCTCCATGAACCCTGTTCTGATACGACTTGTAATTGGTCAGGGCATAATCAAGACTGACAAAAGACCTGAATTTAAGGTTCTTGATCAACTCCCATTCCACAAAACTATTAGTTATGGCACGGGTCATATCATTTGTGGTAATATCATGCTGACCAAGGTATATTGGATTGAAGAGTGTTCCAACGTCAAGGTTGGGACTTCCGTCGGGATTATAGGGTTGCACCCATGGGCTCATAAAATACTTTATCAGATTCGGGTTGGCAAAATAGGCGGATTGCTCAAGGTAAGCATTCTGAAAGGTATTGGATACATTGGCGTTAATTGAAAATTTTACCTTTTCTGCAAGCTTTCTTGTATAATTCAGCGTCCCGCTGAGCCTCTTAAGATCGCTGAGGATAGCTGTCGATTCCGTCTTATTGTACCCGAGAGAGGCATAGAAAGTTGAAACATCATCCCCGCCGGTTGCTGATAGATTGATCATAGTGACGGGTGCATTCTTATTTGTCATAGCACCAGCCCAGTTGGGTTCAATACCGTTCCAGGCCGCAAGGGCACCATCATCGAGGTTATTTTCCACAACAAAATTATAAGCTCCTGACAGGTCAAAGTCGTTGTTAGCTCCATAGGTATTATAAACGGATTCAAGGAATAGCTCCTTCCTTTGAGCTCCGGTCAGGGGAGTACGGCCTTTGACTGCATTATTCTGAAAGCCTGTCGATGCATTGAGCTCAAAATTGGTTTTGCCAGCTTTTCCACGCTTGGTAGTGATAACGATCACTCCGTTCGACCCTCGTGAGCCGTATGCTGCCGTGGCGGAAGCATCCTTCAGGACAGTGACACTTGCTATGTCACTGCTGTTAATAGCTGCCAGGGCGCTGAGTGAACTGATCGACGTCGATCCGGTGAAGTCGCTGTTCACCATGGGTGCTCCGTCAATTATTATCAGGGGATCATTGTTCCCGGTTATCGAACCAACCCCCCTGATGCGGATATCCTGGACAGAACCGGGAGTGCCGGATGAGGCTGAAATGGTAACGCCTGCAACTTTTCCCTGAAGGGCCTGATCAACCGTTATCACGGGGACATTTTGTAACCTGTCACCCGATACCTGAACGGTTGAACCGGTAATCTCATTCTTGCCCCTGGTGGCGTAACCGGTAACGACAACTTCCTCCATGGCCTGAATTTCAGATTCCATAACAACATTGATTGCAGTCTTGCCTGCAATGTCAATCTCCTGCTTTTTCATGCCTATGTAGGAAAAAACAAGTGTTTTGGAACCCTGCGGAACGCTCAGCACAAATTTTCCATTACTATCGGTTAATGCGCCGACTGTGGTTCCCAGTACACTCACAGTCACACCGGGAATACCGAGACCATCCTCTGCACTGGTAACGGTCCCGGTGATCTGCACTGTCTGACTGATAACATAAGAACATGTTACAAGTAACAGTGAAAAAATCATTAGGATTTTTTTCATAAGTCGATTCGGTTTAGGTTATAACGGCGGCTAAGATATTCAATAAAATCA
>JBAVOD010000005.1:0-5402 GCA_049691735.1 Bacteroidales bacterium | reverse complement strand
TTCTCCAGCTTAACCACCGGAGCTGCTTCTTCGACGATACCTGAAAACATCGTATTTAATTTGTTTTTTGAGTGAAGTAAAGGTAAGGATTTTTGATAAAAATATTGAAGTCATGCAGTCTGAAGTCATGCAGTCTGAAGTCGTACAGTCTGGAGTCGTGCAGTCTGAAGTCTTAAAGAATTTGAGCCGGAATTAAATTAATGTTTTAATTTTAAGTGTGGAATCTTACTCTAACATTTCCTTAAATGGCGACAATAAAGAATTTTGAGGAGCTTGATATCTGGAGATTATCCAGAGAATTGGTAAACCAGATTTATTCTGACTTTAGAGATTGTAAAGATTTTACTTTCAGAAATCAGATTACTAGTGCCGGGATATCAATTATGAACAATATCTCCGAAGGATTTTGCAGAAGCAGCGATGCTGAATTCAGGCAATTTCTTAACATATCCAGAGGGTCAGCAGGAGAAGTAAAAAATATGTACTATATAGCAGCAGATCAAAATTACATTCCCCACGATACTGGAATAAAGCGACGAGAGAATTGTCAAAATCTTATGAATGGAACAAGTGGCCTTATGAAATACCTTACTTCCGGATCCTCAATGTCATCGCGCAAACCCAAACGACCTTAGACTGTACGACTTCAGACTGCACGACTTCAGACTACCTTTTCCGTCTCTTCCCCCTCACCGCCGGCATTCCATCCCTCTTCCACGCAACCATTCCCCCGTCGAGGGAATAGAGCTTCCGGAATCCTTTGTTGTAGAAATAGATTGCTGCCCTTTTGCTGCGGCCTCCGGAGTGGCAGTAGAGAAAAAGGGCGGTGTTCCTGTTCGTTGTATCGGCTGCCAGTCCATACCCGCCGGTCGAAGGAATATTTATTGCCTCTTTTATCCTTCCGCGACGGATCTCAACAGGCTCACGGACATCGATCAATACTTTCCTGCTTTCATTCCGGTACGATTCCATGAATTCTTCCGGACCAATGGATCTGTATTTTAGTGAGTCGGCAATGTCCTGGGCATTTGTGATATAGCAACCTAAACTCAAAGCCAGGACAGCGACTATCGATTTCTCCATGGGATCGTTATTTAATGCAAAGAACGAAAATAAATCGCATTCCGAAAACATTACCCCCCCCCAGGCCCCCCTTTGCCAAGGTCAAACAGAATGCAGTGACCTACCCCCCTTTCAGGGGGGCTTGGGGGGTCGCCGAAAGTGTGCACGAAATTTTATTCTTTTTTATTATCTTTGTCACTTTAAAAAAAAATAACACAATCAATTATAACTATCTGATCCAATGGGGAAACGGTTTCCTGAACATAAAAATCTTGATCTCTCTCAGGTAAACAAGGATATTCTGAAAGTGTGGGACAAGAATGACACTTTCCGCAAAAGCGTCCGCCAGGTGAACGGAAAAGGCGAATTTGTCTTTTATGAAGGTCCTCCTTCGGCAAACGGAATACCTGGAATACACCATGTTATGGCCCGTACTATCAAGGATGCGATCTGCCGTTATAAAACCCAGCAGGGATATGAAGTCAAAAGAAAAGCTGGGTGGGATACACATGGACTTCCCGTTGAACTTGGTGTTGAAAAAGCTCTTGGCATCAGCAAGGAAGACATCGGAGTCAAAATATCGATCGAGGATTATAACAAAGCCTGCAAGGTCGACGTGATGAAGTATACCGACATGTGGGAGGAGCTTACCCGGATAATGGGCTACTGGATAAACATGGATCATCCTTACGTCACTTACGACAACAGGTACATCGAAACTCTCTGGTGGCTGCTCAAACAGCTTTATGAAGGCGGTTACCTCTACCAGGGTTATACTATCCAGCCTTACTCGCCTGCGGCGGGGACCGGACTCAGTTCGCATGAGCTAAACCTTCCGGGTTGCTACAGGGATGTAAAGGATACCACCTGCATTGCATTGTTCAGAGTGGTAAGGGATTCAAAGTCAGAATTCCTTTATAAAAAAATAGATACGACCGACGTCCATATTATGGCCTGGACAACCACACCATGGACCCTTCCGTCAAATACTGCACTTGCGGTCGGCAGGGATATAAGGTACGTCAGCGTTAAAAGCTTCAACCCCTATTCGGGAGCCCCGGTAACCGTCATTGTGGCAAAAGATCTGCTGAATCAGATGTTCCCGGAGGCAAATGCCTCACTCGATGTCAGCGAATACAAGCCGGGTGATAAAAAAATACCATTCAGGGTCCTTGACGAATTCCCTGGAAGTGATCTTGAAGGGATTATCTATGAACAGCTTATCGACTGGGTAAGGCCCGATCCGGGAGCTTTCAGGGTGGTAACAGGCGATTTCGTTACAACCGCGGATGGCACAGGAATAGTACACATTGCCCCGACATTCGGTGCTGACGACTACAAGGTAAGCAAGGAGTTCGGCATCCCGCCCATGATGGTCAGGAGGAAAGATGGCACCATAGGTCCGATGGTTGACAAGAGGGGTTATATGGTCCCTATTAAGGATCTGGATATTAAGTTCGTAAAAGAGCGTGTGAATACCCAGTCATATCTCGGGTTCGAAGGACGCCCTGTCAAAAATGAATATGATGAAAATATCCCTCCCAATGCCGATACTCTCGATGTCGATATAGCGGTATTGCTCAAGCAGCAGGGTAAAGTGTTCAGGATAGAAAAACTGGTACACAGCTATCCCCACTGCTGGCGTACCGACAAGCCCGTGCTCTATTACCCAATGGATGCATGGTTCGTCAGGACAACCGCATTCAGGGATAAGATGATCGAACTTAATAACACTATCAACTGGAAACCGCAGTCTACAGGCGCAGGAAGATTCGGAAAGTGGCTCGAGAATCTTGTCGACTGGAACCTTTCAAGATCGAGGTTCTGGGGTACTCCTTTGCCGATCTGGATAAGCGAGGGCAGGAAGGAAGCAAAATGCATCGGCTCGCTTGAGGAACTGAAGACCGAAATTGATAAGTCGGTTGCAGCAGGATTTATGACATCAAATCCGCTTGCAGATTTTGTCGTGGGCGATAATTCCGAAAAGAATTACCTGAGACTCGATCTTCACAGGCCGTTCGTCGATAATATAATTCTGGTAAGCGAGTCAGGCAAAAAAATGACCCGCGAACCTGATCTGATAGATGTATGGTTCGACTCCGGGGCTATGCCCTATGCACAGGTACATTATCCCTTCGAGAACAAGGATAACTTCTGCGATCTGTTCCCGGCCGATTTCATTGCCGAGGGTGTCGACCAGACGCGCGGATGGTTTTTTACGCTCCATGCAATTGCAACAATGATATCAGGTTCGGTTGCATTCAGGAACATTATTTCAAACGGACTGATCCTCGACAAGAATGGGAACAAAATGTCCAAGCGGCTTGGTAACGCTGTCGATCCGTTCCTTACTATTGATGAATACGGATCGGATCCGTTGCGATGGTATCTTCTTACAAATTCGCAGCCCTGGGATAACATCAAATTTGATGTTGCCGGTATCGATGAGGTAAAAAGGAAATTCTTCGGCACGCTGTATAACACATATTCGTTTTTTGCCCTTTATGCAAACATTGATAATTTCAGCTATGCCGAGAAGGAGATACCTGTAAATGAGCGTCCTGAAATTGACAGATGGATCATATCGCTGCTTAACTCGCTTGTAAAAGAAGTTGGGAACTGTTACGAAGACTACGATCTGACGCGTGCCGGAAGGGCAATTCAGGATTTTGTGACCGAAAACCTGAGCAACTGGTACGTAAGGCTCAACAGGAAACGTTACTGGGGAGGAGAATATGACAGGGACAAGCTGGCCGCCTATCAGACTCTTTACAGATGCCTCGAGACTATAAGTATGCTTGCGGCACCGGTTGCACCATTTTATATGGACAGGCTTTTCACCGACCTTAACGGTATCACCGGAAGGTATAAGGAAGAGTCGGTCCACCTGACACTTTTCCCCGGTTTTGATGAAAAGCTCATTGACAGGGATCTTGAGGAAAGGATGGATATAGCCCAGAAGGTATCATCGATGATACTCGGGCTGAGGAGGAAGGTCAGCATTAAGGTGCGTCAGCCGCTGGCGAAGATCATGGTTCCGGCTGAGAAGTCGTTCAGGGATAAGTTTGAGGCAGTTAAGGATCTCATCCTCGCCGAGGTTAACGTTAAGGATGTCGAATATATTGATGATACTTCATCAATACTCATAAAGAGGATCAAACCTGATTTTAAATCGCTTGGTCCGCGTTACGGTAAGCTGATGAAGGACATAAGCAAAGCGATAACATCGCTCACACAAGAGGATATAGCTGCATTTGAACGGACAGGTTTTCATGAGATTGCAGTTGACGGTCAGCAGATCGGGCTTACACTTGCCGATGTAGAGATCATTTCGGAGGATATTCCGGGGTGGCAGGTTGCCAATGACGGCAAGCTTACCGTAGCACTTGATGTGACTGTAACTGATGAACTTCGTTTTGAAGGCATTGCGAGAGAGTTTGTCAACAGGATCCAGAACATCAGGAAGGAGAGCGGGTTTGATGTGACTGACAAGATAACGGTACTGATTGAGGATCATGATCTTATAAGTGAAGCCGTGAAACGCCACGCTTCTTATATCAGGTCGCAGACCCTTGCCACCAGGGTTGAGGTCGTAAAGGATGTTCCGGGATCGAATGTCAGGGAAGTGGATATTGATGATGTAACGGTGAAGATCTCGGTGACGAGAAATACCAAGTTGTAAGCCATCAGCTATCAGCTGTCAGTTATCCTATTAGTCATTGAGATCCTTTCTCGCAGACTTCCGTCTTTTTTCTCTACCTTTGCATAACACAAACCAACCTCTCCATGAAACGGATCCTTGTGACCGGCGGTGCCGGATTCATCGGCTCACATCTTTGTGAAAGGCTTCTGAGCCTCGGGAACGAGGTTATCTCTCTTGATAATTACTTCACAGGTTCAAAGCTTAACATCATACATCTCCTTGACAATCATTATTTTGAGGTGATCAGGCATGATGTCACCATGCCGATTTTTGTTGAGACCGATGAAATCTACAACCTCGCCTGCCCTGCTTCGCCCGTACATTACCAGTATAACGGCATTAAGACAATAAAAACATCGGTGATGGGGGCCATAAACACCCTCGGGCTTGCAAAAAGGACCAAATCGAAGGTCCTGCTTGCCTCGACAAGTGAGATCTATGGCGATCCGGTCGTTCATCCGCAACCCGAGACGTACTGGGGAAATGTGAATACCCTTGGACCGAGGGCCTGCTATGATGAGGGCAAGCGATGTGCAGAAACACTCTTCATGAATTATTATACCCAGAACAATGTGCGGATCAAGATCGCAAGGATCTTTAATACGTACGGGCCCAGAATGAACATGAATGACGGGAG
>JBAVOD010000004.1:0-5553 GCA_049691735.1 Bacteroidales bacterium | reverse complement strand
GGGTTAAAAGCGTCCTGAACAAGGGGAGCGAATTTATGTTCTCAATACCTGTAAAATAGCAGGAAATAAAACAGGGGCTGATGCCACTCAGCCCCTGACCCCTAAACTCCAACACTAACTAACATGCAAACCTATCCTTTATAATCCTTTAGCATTAGCATCAGCTTGCGGCGGGCAAAAAATATCCTGCTTTTTACCGTTCCCATCTTTAATCCCAGGTGGTCGGCAATTTCCTTGTATTTATATCCTTCCATATGCATCCTGAAAGGCTGCCTGAATTCAGGATTCAGCGTATCAATCTCCCTTTCGATCTCGCCCTGATAAAAATCGGATTCGGAGGTAACAAATCCCTTTTCATGGGTATAGTCAATATAATACATATCCTGGGTGCAGTCTATAATTGTATTTTCTTTGACATTGCGCCTGTAATTGTTAATGAATGTATTTTTCATTATTGTCAGAACCCATGCTTTCAGATTTGTGAAATCAACAAACTTGTCTTTATTAATCATTGCTTTAAGGTAAGTATCCTGTAAAAGGTCCAGTGCTCTCTCACGATTTGACGTAAGACTCATAGCGAACCTCGAAAGGTCCTGTTTCATGCCTATCAGACTGCTGTTGAATTCCTGTGTTGTCATAGCGTTTTTTTCAAGTAAGTGAAACAAAGTTATCCGCTAAAGACTTTGCTTCAGTTAAAGCTGAATTAATATGAGATTAAGGTGAGATTAAGATTATCCCGAACAGGATTTTCTTTCATCCGGCACCGACCAGCCGGGATTAATTATCAGTATGATATCTTGGTACTAACCTCCGGTTGCACCGGAGGTTATTCAAATCGAGCCACACTTGTGGCTCATTATGGTATCCGGCGAAATCATGATAATAACACTTTAATAGATTGTTATTTTAAAACGTTAGTTTAAATTTGAACTTTATAAACATTTTCAACACCCTAATTGTATTTAGTATCAGGTGTCGTGCAGCCGGTGTTTCAGATGCACGCTTACACCGGGTCCAGATTCTAAGCTATGTTGAAAACCTTTTTTTTCCTGATCGTTGTTATTTTCAGCCTTATTATCCTGCAATTTGCAGTTAATACAAAATACTCATTCCCCGAACCACAACCTTTCAAAGGTGATTATCTATATAATCCATATAAGGACATGGATCTCAGCAAGTGGAAAATGGCTAATTTTCATGCACATACCCGTTTATACGGTGGTCTTACCAACGGAGCGGCCAATACCGACCAGGCGCTTGACAGTTATTACAGGCAGTTCGGCTATGATATTATAAACATATCAAATTATCAGAATATAAACACGTTCGAAAGTGGGAACAGATGGTACATCCCTGTATACGAGCATGGCTATCAGTATTATAAGAACCACCAGATTGTTTTAAACGCTAAAAGGATCAGGTGGCTTGATTACCCGTTCCGCCAGACACTGCACAATAAGCAGCTGGTAATTGATCGCCTGAAGAGAGATACTTCTGTGATCGTATCAATTGTACATCCTGTCAAAAGGGGCGCATACAGCTTCAGCGACCTGAAGTATCTCGCGAACTATGACTGCCTTGAAATCGCCAGTCACGAGGCTGTTTATACATCATATTATGATACGATCCTTTCGACGGGACATCCGGTTTTCCTTCTTGCCGATGACGACACTCATAACATGACAGGCAAGAATGATGCCTGCCAGAGCTTCAATCTTATTAAGGCTGATCTTGACAAATCCGCGATCTTGCACGCAATTAAGACAGGCTGCCTGGTTGGAGTGAAATTAAACCGCGATTCATGTCTTTCTGATCGAAAGAAAATATCAGTTCTGGAAAACCTGCCTGAAATTACAGGAATCAACCTTAATGGTGACCAGCTTACGGTCAGTCTGAACAAACCTGTAAAGTCGATCAGGTTTATCGGACAGAATGGTGCAGAAAAAAAGAAGATTATAAACACTTCAGGCGGATCTTATCTTTTCGGAAAACAGGACACATATATAAGGACTGAAATTGAGTGCCTGAACGGTGCAATTTATTTCCTGAATCCGGTATTCAGATATAACGGCATCAACCCGGACATGCCCCTTCCTGCACCCGATATTCCTAAAACCTGGATTTCCCGCATAATTATTCTTTTCTTCATTTTGTTTATCCCGGCTATGGGGATCAGGAAACAAGTATACAGCTGGTTTAAGAGGCAAGCGGGATTCCGGGGGGCGCCGGAAGCATTAATACCAGAATCATGATTTATCCGACTTTTCATGACCCTGCTTAATTTCCCTGAAACACTTAAAGGCCTTCCTGTCAGGAGCAGGGATATGATTTTTCTGTCACTGATCGTAGCCTTCAACCTGATAATAAAATCAATACCTGCATCAATCCTGGAATTGGGCAATGATGAAGTATACTACTGGACTTACGCATTGTTCCCCGACTGGAGTCATTTTGACCATCCTCCTATGGTCGGGCTCCTGATACAGCTCTTTTCATTGAATCTTGCTCTGAAGGGTGAGCTTTTTATCAGAATGGGCCCGCTTATTTTATCATCTGCTGGCATCATCATCCTTTTTTCCCTTGTAAGGCGGTTGCATTCCCGCCCGGCAGCGTATCTGGCAGTTATGTTGTACATTTCTTCAATCTATTTCAATATTATCGGCGGCCTGTTCATACTGCCCGATGCCCCGCAGATCTTTTTTACGCTCCTTGCCCTGACTTACCTCTTGCCGTCAGTTACTGTAAAAGATCCTTCGCGAAAAGATCATTTCAATTTTGTCATGTTCGGCCTCTTTACAGGTCTGGCTTTCCTCAGCAAATATCATTCGCTGTTCCTGTGGTTCGGAGCGGGATTATATATCGTGTTACGCAACCGGATCTGGCTGAAACGACCGGCTCTTTACCTGGGCATCCTGGTTTCACTTATTATGGCACTCCCTGTCATATACTGGAATATCAGGAACAATTTTATCAGCTTTGCATATCATGGCGGCAGGATAGGTTTGCTCCACAGCCCTTTGAATTTCGGATCCTTTTTGCAGTTCAACCTTGGACAGTTCTTCTATCAGAACCCCGTGCTGTGCGGAGTTTACCTGGTAGCCCTCTACAGGATCATCCGTGACAGGAACCACAAACTGAGGGAAATCAATTTAGTCCTTGTTTATCTTGGACTTCCGTTGATACTTACATTCATGTTCCTTTCATTCTTCAGGGATGTTCTGCCCCACTGGTCAGGTCCGGCGTTTATCTGTATGATTATCATCAGCAGCATATATCTTGCAGATATCTTTGTAAAACGAAAAAAAGTCGTCGTCCGATGGCTAACGGCCGCGTCAGCTTTATTGGCGGTCATTCTCATCGTGGGAACAGTTCAGATAAAAACAGGACTTATCGGTCCGGATAAAGATTCCGGAGCTCTTTATCCCGGCCAGGATGATTTTACACTCGATATGTTTGGCTGGAAGCAGGCAAAAGAAAAATTTACGGGTTTCCTGGTCAGGCAAAAGATCCCGGAAACCGAATACCCTAACCTGGCTATGGTCACCGAAAACTGGTTCCCTGCCGCCCATCTTGACTACTATATTGCCAATCCTTTAAAAATCAGGCTTCTTGCTCTTGGTGATATTAAAAGGATACACAAGTATTACTGGATAAATAAAACCAGAAAACTGGCCCGGACCGACAGGGTGCTTTATATAACCGATTCACGGAACTACCATGGTCCTGAAGAGTTTGCAGGATGTTTTACCGGTATAATTCCCCTGGACACTCTGATCATTGAAAGGAGAAAAAAAGAGGTAAAGTACATTTACATCTACGATCTTGTCGGGTTTAAATGTGACAGCGTTCTCTATTCACTTCATCCGTCTTTCTGACAGCAGGTGTAAGCATCAGTGAGTAATACGACCGGGTATCAGAATGTGAAAAGGTAATTCATGCTGAAATTCCAGAAGAATACCACAAGGGTAGCTATGCCTTTTGAAATATAAAAGTTCAGTCTGAACAGGCGGTCGGTAAAAAGGTATATCGTCAGGTTATTAATGAGAAGTCCGATAAGTGCTATCACGATAAACTTGGAATACTGGATCATCACCTGGGGGTCGCTGCTGTTAAAGGTCCACACCCTGTTAATTAAGAAATTCGATGAGGCAGCAAGCGTAAATCCGATGCTGTTCGAAACATATTTCTTTACTTTCAGGATTTCCTTAAAAAATGAGGTGATGCCAAAATCAACGGCCATACCGGAGATTCCGACTGCTCCGAATTTCAGGAATTTCAGTATAAATGAAGGATCTAACATACTGAGATCAGTATCCCGGGGAGTGATCGTGTGACGGATAGAGAGTGCAGGACACCTATAATTTTTCGTTTCAAAGATAGTCTTTTTCAGTGTGCATTGTTTTAGAGGGAATAGAGAAACACACTGCAGAGAGAACAAACGAGGCAATCACTTGTCTTATGATTAATGGTTATAAGTTATACCACTGATGAATCTATAATAAACAAAAAGTAAATTCAGAGTAAATAACAGATTTTATTAACAGATTTTATTAACACCTTTTAAAAAAACGTTTATGAAAAGAGTATTGGTTTTATTAATGACAGGTTTGTTTGCCGTATCTATGATACAGGGACAGACTCAGCAAAAAGCTAAGGCACAAAATAAAGCAACTATGCAGGAAAAGCCACTTAAAAAGCTGTACGGGCCTGAAATCAATCAGGCAGCCAAAAAAAGTTTTGCCATTGACTTTGGTAATGTACCTGACGTAAAATGGAGAAGGTCCGATTACTTTGATGAGGCAAGGTTTACGAAAGACGGGAAAGCTATGGTAGCGTTTTATGATTCGGATGGCATCCTTGTTGGAACAACCTCTGACAGTAATTACGCTGATCTGCCGAAAAAAGGACAGGAGGAGATCAGTTCCAAGTACAAAGACTATGTCCCGGGAACTGTTATTTATTATAAGGATAATGAAATGAACACATCAAACATGATTCTTTATAACCAACTGTTTGACGATGAAGACAACTATTTTGTTGAGCTTTCAAAGGGGAATAAGACAATTGTAGTAACTGTAAGTCCTGAAGGAAACGTAAACTTTTTCGTCGATATCAAATAATCAGTTTATTGGTTATGAACGGCATGTATCATTATTGGGGTATGGGTTTTGCCTGGATTATCTGGCCGGTATTACTGGCAATATTGGTCTGGCTTATAGTAAGATCGGTAAATCACCGAAGAGGGCCTGAACCAGGAGGTAAATCAGCCCTTGACATTCTGAAGGAGAGGTATGCACGCGGGGAAATAAGTAAGGAGGAGTATGAGCAAAAAAGGAAAGACATAACATAATATGTTCTCTGCCCGGAGGCGACTTTATGGTAGTTCCTGAAAAGGAGGCAAGGCTCAGGAGTCACACGGGAACTCTTTTAAATTGGAGCTCAAATTGAGTTCCCTGGTTTTCAGAACTTTGAATGCTGAATTCAACTTTGTGAAGTTCCATTATTTTAGCTACCATCGACAAGCCGATCCCAAATCCGCTGATATAGCTGGCG
>JBAVOD010000003.1:0-2070 GCA_049691735.1 Bacteroidales bacterium | reverse complement strand
TGAGCTAAAACTTATAGCTTTATTCGCTTAAGTTGACGCGTATGGCCGTCAGGGGAGGTAAGATTTTAGCGCAGGGCAGCGCCCTGTGTAACAGAATGAACATGCTGATCAGCCCGCTACGGGGCATTGGTGGGGTGGAAGATGGGATTGCCGTTTTCATTCTTCAAACGGCGATCCCCGGGAGGGAGGCATCCGACTGAAAAGGCTGACCGACTTCGTCGGTGCAAGCCTTATTTTTTTAATCGCTTACCGGAGCGAGCTCCGGACGCTTATAAAAAAATAAGGCTTGCCGCCTGGCGGCGGGTCAGCCTTTTCAGTCGGGGTGGAAGATGGGATTCGAACCCACGACATTCGGAACCACAATCCGACGCTCTAACCAACTGAGCTACATCCACCGTTTAGGAACGCAAGATAAATCCAAAATTTGCATTTAGCAAAAAATCAGGTTTATTTTCCGGAAGTCCTATCTATTCTTAACTTTGGACAATTCGAAAATCAAAGTGGCATCGGTAGTTTGTGAGGGGAGAGATGAGCTTAGTTAGTTCGTTCTGAATTGAGAAAGATAAAACTGATAGATAATATTTCAGGGCTTCAGCTCTTCGGGCTGATGCGTTTCACTATCTTTCTGATCGTTAGCATTATTTTTACAAAAAGTCAACTTACCCGCGCCGAGATAGGATCGTGGGAAATGTTCCTCTTTATGGCCGGGCTCATTAGCTTCTTCTGGGTGACAGGGATAATTCAGTCGCTTCTTCCCCTTTATCACAGGAACAAAACCTACCACAAACTGGGTGAGAACGGTCCCGGCAAGTCGCCTGAGATCTTCAACGCTTTCCTTCTGCTGTGCGCCTTCAGCCTGGTATTCTTTATCATCGGGCAGGCGATCAAGAACAACTTCTCGGTATTTCATATGTCAGGCAATGTACCTTACCTGAACCTTCTTTTGCTTTACCTGCTTCTGAGCAATCCCGTCTGCCTGATCGAATATATCTACCTCCTCAATAACCGCTCGTACAGGATCTTTCAGTACGGCATTTACACCTTTTCGCTTCAGCTTATATTGATAATTGTACCGGTAATAATGGGGAAAGGGATAATCTGGTCGATATACGGACTGCTGGCAGTTACGGCAGTCAGGTGGGTATGGCTGCTCATCCTGCTGAGAAGGTATACTGAAATGAAAATCTCTTTCAAGTTCATGAAGGAGCATATGTATCTCGGTTTCCCGCTGATCCTCACATCGCTTATCAGCGGATCGGCGCAGTATACCGACGGAGTGATAGTGTCGGCCGTGTATCAGGACCCGGGGTGGTTTGCCTGGTTCCGTTACGGCGCAAAGGAATTTCCGCTTGTGCTGATGCTTGCAAATGGACTCAGCAATGCAATGCTCCCGGAGTTCTCAACAAGGACAAGGATGAAGGAATCGCTCGCAAAGATCAAGGTTAAATCACGCCGCCTGATGCATATCTGTTTCCCCGCAACCATGGTGGTAATGCTGTTTGCACGATGGATCTATCCCAGGATGTTCACCCCCGAATATGAGAAAAGTGCCGACGTGTTCCTTATTTATTCGCTGCTTGTAATACCCAGGTTATTGTTCCCGCAGACGATAATAGTGGGGAGGAAAAAGACTCATATCACTCTGATATCCTCACTGCTGGAGCTTGCTGTGAACATTCCGCTGAGCCTTCTGATGATCAAGTGGGGATATAATATAATAGGGGTTGCCCTGGCAACCTTCGTTGTCTACCTGTTAGGCAAGATCTTCCTTTCAGGTTATCTCTGGATAAAGATGAAGATCAGACCTGGCGAATATATCCCACTTAAGATATTCCTTGTCTATTCATCACTGCTGGCATTGTTGTTTATCCTGATTGACCACAGGATCATAGATATACATTAGTATAATAATGGCACTCCTGTGCCCCCCTCTCAGGGGGGCCCTTGACTTTGGCTAGTTTCTTATGTAAAACATTGCTGATGTACAGGGGTTTGAGTAGTTTTTAAGTGTTCTTGATTTTAACTCTCCGTTCACGAAGCCAGAGAAATCCGTTCCAATTGTTTTGCTCC
>JBAVOD010000002.1:0-5282 GCA_049691735.1 Bacteroidales bacterium | reverse complement strand
CGGTCGCAGCTATAAATTAACGATAAAGAATAACAAATCGGGTGATCAGAATCATGTGTACGAGTCATCATTTATCGAAATGGTACAGGTGCCGCAAATCGACTCGATCTATTATGAAAAGGTTGATATAGATTCTCATTTCGGAATCATCAACGGTTGCCAGATATATGTTGATACCCACGATCCTTTGAATAAGTGTAAAAATTACAGATGGGAGTTTACCGAAACATGGGAATTCCATCTTCCTTTTAAGGTTGAGTATCCTATCTGTTGGGTAACAGAGAATTCAGAGGTCATAAATGTAAAAAGCACTTCACTTCTTGAGGAAAATAAAGTAATAAGATTCCCGCTCTATTTCATTCCTCCGAAATCCGACCGTTTTCAGGTAAAATACAGCATCCTGGTAACCCAGTATTCAATCGACGGACAGGAGTACGATTACTGGTCAAAGGTGAAGAATATTGCGGAAGAAGTTGGTACTTTATATGATGTGACCCCGGCATCGATAGCCGGTAACATATATTGTACTGATGATTCGACAGAAACCGTTCTCGGATACTTTAGTGTCTCTTCAGTATGTTCGAAAAGGTTCTTTATAAAAGATACTTTTCAGGGCTTGACCGAAAGATACGTGCCCTATTGTTTAGAGGGTGACACAGCGGTTTCCGGTTCTCTCGACAGAGTGTCAGGGCTCGGCAGCCGTTGGTGGATCATAGAAGAAGGGTATCATGGGATGACGAAATATTGGATACTTACCAGGTTTCACGACTGTGCTGACTGCAGGGTAAGGGGAACAGACGTTGAACCCTCCTTCTGGCATGATGATGAATAATGTAAGGACAATGAAAAGAGTATCAGGCATATTGTCAATATTCATGCTGCCGTTCTTTTTGCAGATCGCCTACGGACAGGGTGCTGACAGATTACAGGAAGAGATTGCCGGGAAATTTACAGAATATTGCAAAAACATTCCATGGGAGGAAGTATATGTTCATACCGACAGGGATGAATATATTGCCGGTGAGACAATGTGGTTCAATACCTGGGTAATAGAAAGGCCCGGCATCAGACTCTCGCACAGGAGCAGTCTGGTATACTTCGAAGTGCTCAACCGCGAGAACCGGCCTGTGGTAAGGAAGCGTGTAAGTATTGACGCCGGCTCAGGTCCGGGAATGGCGCTCCTGCCTGATACGCTGAGCAGCGGTGACTATCTTGTCAGAGCTTATACAAACTGGATGAAGAATTTCCTTCCTTCAAACTGTTACTCAAAAAAGATAAGGATTTTCAACGCAATAAACATTACACCGGTACATCATCTTTCGGATTGGACAATTCCGCCCCGTAATGAAGAAATTGAAAATACTGATATTGAGGTCCAAAACAGATTGAAACCAGATGTAATAAGCAGCCGGGATACGTTTTATATCCGGATCAGATCTGATAATGGCGGATTCACAAAGAATTCTCACTGTTACCTTTTTATCCAGACACATGGGATCATTGATATCAATGAGAAAATAGACCTCCTGCCCGGAATTACGAAAGTTGCAGTTCCCAAAAAGGATCTGACTGCCGGGATCAACCAAATTACGTTGTTTAATGACGCCGGCAGGCCATTTTTCGAAAAATATGTTCTCACCCCCCCTGATAATAAGCTGCAGCTGTCAATTGTATCCAGTATCAGCTCCAGGCCCAGGAGTAAAGCTTCGGTGGAGATTATGCCCGGGGAAATGGGTTTGCCATCGTTTTCCGGCACTAAGCTTAGTATTGCAATTACACCGGAATCTTTTCCGGGGAAATCAGTTGATCTGGCAGATTATCTCATCTTTGGAAGTGAATTCGGAATGATACCGGAGCAGTTTTATGGCAAGAAGATCAGTGAGATTGATCCTGTTTTACTTGAAGAATTCCTCGGCAAAATCAGAAGCAATTGGATTGAATGGGATGTTATATTATCCGGAAATTTGCCCGAGATCAAGTACTTACCGGAAAACGAATATCATTACATCACAGGCAGAATGATTAACAGGGAATCACTGGCTCCTGCTCCTGGCGAATACGTTTTTATTTCTACACCCGGGAAATATGCGGAATTCATGTACGACCTGACGGACAGTAGCGGGAACTTCAGGTTCCCGGTTCCCCTGAGCAGTCACAGGATCAACGATAAAATCATTCAACCTGAACGCGGTGACACCGGAATCGCGGTCAGTATTGCGACCCCATTTTCGGAACTCTGTTTTCCATGTGGACCAGACTCATTAATCAGCTTTGAGCCCCCCGGTTATCTGTCTAAAATGAGCATCAATTATCAACTGAACAAGATATATGGATTGCCTTCAGCTGTTGAAATACCTGAAACAGCTGAATTGTTACCGGTTCAAATGAATTTCTACGGGAAAACTGATATCAGGTTGATTGTGGATAATTACATTAAGCTGCCTGTTATGGAAGAGGTCTTTTTTGAGCTCCTGCCGGGTGTTACAATGCGGAGGAATAAGTCAGGTTATGAAGTGTCTATCCTTGATCCGGTGGATAAAAGAAGATACGATAAACCTCCCGGCCTGTTCGTTGACGGCATAAAAGTGAATAATGCGGGAGTATTGGCCGATCTTGATCCGGAACTCGTAGAACGGATTGATGTTGTCCGTGATAAGTATTTTGTCGGGGATTATTTGTTTTATGGTATAGTGAATGTTATTACACGAGCCGGAGATTTTAGTAATGTAAGTCTGCCCGAAGGTGCTGTCAGGCTGAATTACAGAATATCAGACCCGGCTTATTCGTTTGTTTCGCACGATTACTCTAAAGAAGCTTTGAAACGAGGCAGGATGCCTGATCTCAGGAATACTCTTTACTGGAACCCTTCTGTTGTTCCGGACCTAGATGGTAAGATCAGGATTGAGTTCTGGACCTCTGATTACAGTACTGATTATATAATAGATATTCAGGGTATTACACCAGAGGGCAAACCTATGTCGTACAAAAAGATAATAAAAACAGAGTGATCTTCACTGCACCTTTGCTCTCCAATCCCTCTTTCCCTGACTTACTATAATTCTTATGTTACAGATTGAATTTTCCGGGCGGATGAGTTATTGCTGCGACTGTTGAGCGAATCGTTTATTTCTTCAACAATTAATTAAGTACGGTAATCCTTTGCCTTCCTTCAATATCTTTAAAGCAGAAAAATCTTTTTGAATTTATCCGGAGTATTTTAATTTTGATAATGAATTACCTGATCGTAGAGGATGTCAGGAATTTCTGAAAGATTACACCCTGAACGGCAGTATCAGCCACATATTAGTTATTCGTAGTCTGTTTTAGGACGAAGTTATTTTGAAGTCTTCATATACCTGTAAACCTGGGGTATGCCCTTTAATATTGAATAATTGGTTAACTTAAAAAAAATTCTGATCATGAAATGGACTACGTTAATATTTGTAGTTATTGCATCAGTAACTGCAGGTAATTGCAATTCTGCGACGACCGGCAATAACGGTTCAGAGCCTGGCGATAACATCAGACTGAATCAATTAGGATATTTTCCTGATGCTGTCAAGAAAGTCGTTATTATAAACTCTGCTTCTTCAATGTTCAGGATTGTAAATACGACCGGCAAAGAGGTTTTCTCAGGCAAACTCAGCGACAGGGGAATCTGGAAAGCCTCCGGAGAAAAAGTAAAAATTGCTGATTTCAGCAATTTTACCACTCCCGGGGTATTTCGGATACTCGTTGAAGATCTGGGACTTTCGTATCCCTTCAAAATAGGCTGGGAGATTTATAATGATGTTTATAAGGCCTCTGTCAAAGCATATTACCTGCAGCGGGCATCGACAGCAATTGATGAAAAGTATGCGGGGAAATTCTGCCATCCTCTTGCGCACCCCGACCTGAATTGTATTTTTCATCCTTCAACAGGAAGGAATACAGGCGGGATGCCTTCGCCAAAAGGCTGGTATGATGCCGGTGATTACAATAAATACATTGTAAACGCCGGCTATACCGTCAGCATGCTTCTGACACTCTATGAAAACTTTCCGGATATTTGTCCGGATAATTCAAATATACCTGAGAGCGGCAATAATCAGAGTGATCTGCTGGATGAGATAAAGTATGAGCTGGACTGGGCTGAGACGATGCAGGATACTGATGGCGGGGTATTCTTCAAGTTAACATCAAAGACTTTCTGCGGATTTGTTAAGCCACAGGATGATTCTTTACCCAGATATATTGTCGGCAAATCAACAAGTTCGTCCCTGAATTTTGCAGCTATGTTTGCACAGGCGGCAAGGGTCTGGAAGAAGAGCGATAATAACCTTGCCGGAAGGTATCTGCTGGAGGCTAAAAGAGCATGGGAGTGGGCAGTAAGTAATCCATCGGTTGTCTTCAGGAATCCTTCAGATATATTCACCGGTGAATATGGCCATTCGGATTTTAAAGGCGACTTTTTCTGGGCAGCTGCTGAGCTGTTTGCAACTACAGGAGAAGAGGTTTACAGAAGATATATTGAATCTGATCCTGTGCCATTTGATTTCATTCCGGGCGGAAACTGGTGTAACTACCTTAAGAACCTTGGATATTACGCACTGATCCTTCCGGAAAGCGGTGTAGAACAATCTATCAGGGATAGCTACAAAAAATCAATCCTGGCTGAGGCTGATAAACAGCTCAGGAACCTTGAGGAGTGCCCTTATCTTCAGCCGCTGAATTCTTTCGTTTGGGGATCGAACAGTGACATACTCGATCTGGCTGTGGTTTTTGTTCAGGCTTTTCAGCTAAGCAGGGAAAAGAAATACCTGGATGCTGCAATTGAGACCACTGATTATATTTTCGGCAAAAATGCAGTTGGAATTTCTTTTGTTACCGGTTTTGGATCAAAGTCTGCCATGAATCCGCATTTCAGGTTAAGTGCTTCCGATGACATAGCGGAACCAATTCCGGGATGGGTGGTGGGAGGGCCCAATGCAGGTCTTAATGATGAACTGAGCGGGAGAGTCCCCTCCGGAGTGAAATATCCCTCGAAAGAACCTGCAAAATGTTATGTCGATCAGACAGCCAGTTATGCTTCGAATGAAATAGCCATTAACTGGAATGCTCCTCTGGCATTTATTACCGGATTTCTTGTATCATATTCCAGGGCAAATAATTAATGTGAAAGTTATATAAACCCGTCCATAATGGAAAAACTGAAATTAAAGGAAAAAATCGGGTATGCCCTCGGTGACGGTGCTGCCAATATTGCCTGGCGTGGCGTGGCTACATTTTTGTTTGTCTTTTAT
>JBAVOD010000001.1:0-2209 GCA_049691735.1 Bacteroidales bacterium | reverse complement strand
GCTTATATGTCATAAGACTTGTCTATCAAAATCAACAAAGCAGGCTTGAAATACAGGGTTTACGAATAGAGAACCTTCAAAGTCAGTTTGAAGCATTAAAAAACCAGGTAAGCCCCCATTTCTTATTTAATTCGCTTAACTCTTTAAAAACGCTGATACGTGAAGAACCGGCAACAGCACAGGAGTATCTGAACCACCTTTCATTAATATTGCGTTATACCCTAAATGCCAATGAAAAAAAACAAGTTACTCTCAATGATGAATTGGAATTTATAACCTCCTATTTTTATTTGTTGAAACTCAGATACAATCAGAATCTTCATTTTACAAAGCATATCGATGAAAAATATTTTAAGTATAAAGTGCCGCCTTTAGCATTGCAGGTTCTCATAGAAAATGCCATTAAACACAATGAAATAAGCAGAAGAAAACCTCTTGAGATTGAAGTTTTCACAACTGAGAAGAAATCAATTATTGTGAAGAATAATGTGAATGAGAAATTTAGTGCTGAACCCGGTACAGGGATTGGCCTGACAAATTTGAACATGCAATATAGATTTCTTGCAGGAAGAGATATAGAAATAAGAAACAAGGAAAACTGTTTTATTGTAGAATTACCCTTGTTTGAACCATGAGAACTTTAATAATAGAAGACGAAGAACTTGCTGCCCGAAATCTCATCAGCATATTGAATGACATCGGGAATTTCGAAATATTGGATATTATCGATTCGATTCACGATTCTATTAAGTGGTTCAAAAACAATAAATTGCCCGACCTGCTTTTTATGGATGTACATCTGGCTGATGGTTCCTCCTTCGAGATTTTTAATCATGTTCAGGTAAACTGTCCGGTTATATTCACCACAGCATACGATGAATATGCCTTAAATGCATTTAAGGTCAATAGCATCGATTATTTATTAAAACCTATTGATGTTAAAGATGTACAAAAGGCCCTGGATAAGCTCCGGCATCTGACAGACAAAAACATTACCGCGAATGAAATTAAAAATCTTCTGTCAGCCTACGTTTCAGAAAGAAACTTCAAAACCCACTTCCTTGTAAAGCATAAAGGCGATAAATTATTACCATTGCAGGCAAGTGATATCGCATACTCATATATCGATGCCGGAATTGTTAAATCTGTTACATTTGAGAATAAAACCTATGTAATGGATTATAAGCTTGATGAATTAATAAACTTACTGGAATCAAAAAATTTCTTCAGGGTAAACAGACAATATATAATTTCCCGTAAAGCCATTAAGGATATTGATTTATGGTTTAATTCCCGGTTATCTGTTAACCTTACTATACCTACACCCGAAAAATTGTTAATCAGCAAAGCCAGAATCCAGGAATTTAGAAACTGGTTTGGTTCATAACAGAAATTCACGCTCCTCTGCAGTAAATTCAGATACTGTTTTTTCAGCTTCGCATATTTAAATCAAACCATGTCTGGTTTGATTTTTAGTTTTGAATTGTATGTAATAATTTAAAACTGGAAAATATGGGAAGGCTTTTATTTATTTCAATGATACTTCTAACCACTTTGAGTAATATCCAGATTATAAATGCCCAGCCTATATCTTTAGAGATTATGGGCGGAAATAACTATGGAAAATTTACAATGGTGATGAACAAAAAATTTTCGGAGAACTCAAAATTCGGATTTTTTCATCTTGATATAATTGAATTCGACTACATCAATAATATGGACCACGATTTAATGCTTCAGAATTTATTGTATTATGAACCATTAAAAAACTTCCGTTTGACCGGTGGTGCTTTTTATGGAGGAAAGCCCGGGTTTAAGCCAACTCTCGGAACACAATACAGCTTCAACACTAAGAATTTCTTTTTATTGATTGCCCCGAGGATAAATATTGAAGAGAATCCGACATATGATATTTTTTCACTTTTGAAAGCAGAATTACCAATAAACAATAATCTATCGATTTTTTCAAGTATTCAAAGTTTGAATTTGTTGAACAAAGACGGCATTATAAAATGTGGTCAGGAATTAAGATTGGGTGTTGATACAAAAGGGTATAAGTTTGGTTTGGCTGCCGGTTTTGAACAAAGAGGGTCGCGTTTTGAAAAATCAGGCAATTTTGGTGTTTTTATTCAAAAAGAGATCTTTTAAGATTATTAATTTGCCTGATGCATGTTTATCGCGGCACATGTAATATTACCAGGTTCCGTAC